>DASSZC010000107.1:0-4509 GCA_035702925.1 Gemmatimonadaceae bacterium
AGCCGTACGAGCTTGGCCATCGCCCGATCGTCTTCGACAACAAGAACTCTCATCGCCAGCCACCGACGGATTCCGACCAGGGCGCCCGCTTCGCGCCCGTGGCCGCAGTATGTGTCGGCCCCCCAACCAACGCCAGCGAGGGAAACCCGACAACGGATGGATCCGGAGGCGGATCCTGGACAGGACGACGGACCCACCTGACCAATCGGCTAACTCATGGTCGTATATCACCAGGATCGGGCGAACTGGCTCTGTCGCGTCCGGCACGGAACACTTCAGGTCGCCGCTTCCTCAGAGCATCGTGGCCCAGACAGCGCGAGAGCGAGTCGAGAAAGCCGAGTCGTTGATTCGGGCCGTTCTCACCTCACTACTCGGAGTGCCGTTACGCTGCCCGCTTTCGGAACCGCCTTACCGCCAGCGTGAGCACGACGGTGCCGATCACCGCGAGCATCACCAGCTGGTGCAGGACGTCGGAGAACCCCGCGCCCTTGAGCAGCACCGCGCGCATCAGGCGGACGAAGTGCATCACCGGGCTCGCTTCCGCGACCCATCGCGCCCAGGTCGGCATCGCGCGAATGGGGGTGAACAGCCCGCTCATCAGCAGGTAGACCATCACGATCGAGAAGGTGACGAACATCGCCTGCTGCTGCGTCTCGGCGATCGTCGACACCCAGAGCCCGATGCCGAGGGCGCCGAGGAGGTAGATCGTCGCGGCGATAAAGACGATCACCGGGTTGCCGCGAACCGGGACGTCAAAGACGAAGCGGGCGAGCAGCATGCCTAACGCGAGAACGACGAGCGACAGCACCCAGAGGGGGATGAGCTTGGCGGCGATGAAGGTCGTCCGCGAGACAGGGGTGACGTTCAGCTGGTCGAGGGTCCCGGCCTCCTTCTCACGGACGATGTTCATCGCCGTGAGCAGCGTCCCGATCATCGTCACGAGGACGACGAGGATCCCTGGCACCATGTAGTCGCGGTAGTTCAGCTCCGCGTTGTACCAGCCGCGCCGCCGGACCTCGATGATGGCGTTCCCCCGGCGCGGCGGTGGCTCGGCGCGCGCCCCGACCGTCGCCAGCATCGGGCTGACGTCGGCACCGAGCTCCGTCGCGTCCGCGGCGAGGATCCGGGAGGCGTAGGTCTGCATCACCCCCGCGGCCGCGCCGTCCTCGGCGTTGAGGATGAACTGGAGCGATGCACGCCGGTCGCGGACGATGTCGCGCTCGAAGTCGCGCGGGATGACGAGGATCATGTCGGTCTTCCCGCGCAGCATCGCCTCGTCGGCGAGGGCGACGGAGGCCGAGGCATCGCCGAGGATGAACCGGCGCGATGCCGTCAGGCGGTCCACCACGCCCCGTGACATCGGGGTGTGGTCATGGTCGACGACGTACAGCCGTGCGCTCTTCACCTCGAAGGTCGCCGCGTTGGCGAGGAGGAGCAGCTGCGCGACGGGCATCACGAAGAGCATCCCGAGGATCATCCGGTCGCGGAAGATCTGGAGGAACTCCTTGCGCAACAGGAAGCGGAGCGCGCGCATCGTCAGGCGAGCCTCGGCTTGAAGCTGCGGATCGCGCCGAACATCAGGACGAAGAGCATCCCGAGGAGCACCGCCAGCGACGGCCAGAGCTCGCCGATCCCCGCGCCCTTGAGCATGATCCCGCGCGAGATCACGATGAACCAGCGCGCCGGGACGATGAACGTCAGCGGGTGCATCCAGCCTGGGAGGCTGGCGATCGGGAAGATCATCCCCGACAGCAGCAGGTTGGGGAGCATCGTCCCCGCCATCGCCCCGATCATCGCCGCCCGCTGCGAATTGGTGACCGAGGCGATCATCACGCCTAACGCGAGCCCGACCATCGCGTAGAGGGTGCTGGCGAGCAGGAGGAAGACGAGGCTCCCGCGGAAGGGGACGTGAAAGATCCCCCACGCCGCGACGAGCGCGGTGGCGACGTTCGCGAAGGCGAGCAGGAGGTACGGCAGCACCTTGCCGACGATGATCTGCCAGGGCTTCAGTGGCGAGACGAGCAGCACCTCGAGGGTGCCGCGCTCCTTTTCCCGCGAGAGCGAGATCGCCGTCATCAGCGCGGTGACCAGCGTCAGCACCAGCGCGATGAGTCCGGGCACGAACAGGTTCGCGCTGGCCAGCGTCGGGTTGTATCGCATCCGCGTCACGGGGACGATCTGGACGGCGCGCCCGGGTACCCCGAGCTCCGCCTGGTACGCGGCGATCACCGCGCTCGCGTACGCCTGCATCGTCGTCCCGGTGTTCGGATCCGATGCGTCGCTGACGAGCAGCAGCCGCGCCGGCGTTCCCTCGGCGAGGTGCCCGGCGAATCCCGGCTCGAAGACGATGGCGATGTCGGCGTCGCCGCGCCGGAACAGCGGCTCGACGGTCGCGATCGTCGGGGCCGTGCCGGCCACCTCGAACCGCCCGTTGCCGGCGAACCGCGCGCGGAGCGCCGTCGTCGCGTAATCCGGATTCGGGTCGACGAACACGACCCGGATGTCGTTCACGTCGCTGCGCAGCGCGAAGCCGAAGAGCACGACCATCGCCAGCGGAAGGAGCAGGAGCACGAGCAGCGTCTGCCGGTCGCGCAGGATGTGGCGCAGCTCCTTCACCATGAACGCGGTCAGCGCCGACCCGCGCGAGCCGTGCCTCGGCGTGTCAGCCATGCGCCGCCGCCGTCGGCCGCGCGAGGCGGACGAACAGCTCGTCGAGCGTCGCCACGCCGTGATCCTGCTTCAGCTGCTGCGGCGTTCCCATCGCCGCGATCCGGCCGTCGACCATGATCGAGACCCGGTCGCAGTACTCCGCTTCGTCGAGGTAGTGCGTCGTGACGAATACCGTCGTTCCCCGCGCCGCCGCGGCGTAGATCATCTCCCAGAACTGCCGCCTCGTGATCGGGTCGACTCCTCCCGTCGGCTCGTCGAGGAAGACTACCGCCGGCTCGTGAAGGAGCGCGACGGAGAAGGCGAGCTTCTGCTTCCACCCTAACGGCAGCGCGGCGACGCGCTCGTCGGCCATCTTCTCGAGGTGGAGCGCGGCGAGCAGCGCCTTGCCGCGGTCGCGGATCGCCTCGTCCGTGAGTCCGTAGATCCCGCCGTAGAGGGTGATGTTCTCGCGAACGGTCAGGTCCTCGTAGAGGGAGAAGCGCTGGCTCATGTAGCCGATGTGCCGGCGGACCTCGTCGGACTCGCGGACCACGTCGCACCCGGCGACGGTCGCTTCCCCCGAGGTCGGGGCGAGCAGCCCGATCAGCATCTTGATCGCGGTCGTTTTTCCCGCGCCGTTCGCGCCGAGGAATCCGAATACCTCGCCTTCGTTGACGTCGAAGGTGATCGCGTCGACGGCGGTGAAGCTGCCGAAGCGTCGCGTCAGCCCGCGAACCTCGATGGCGTGTGTCACGCGGCCGCTTCCGGCGGCGCCCCCATCAGCGCCATGAAGGTGTCCTCGATCCCCGGCGCGATCGCTTCGACGGTACCCTCGATCCCCTTCGTCGCGAGGTAGCCGCGCACATCGGCGGCTATCCCGTCAGGCGATGCGGTTCGCCGCGCGTCGCTGTAGTGCAGCTCGTCCCCGAAGGGGAACACCGACAACGCGTGCGGATACTCGCGCAGCGCGCGGATCAGCGCCTGACGGTCGCCTCCGCGCACGGCGAACAACGGCGCCGGGAAGCGCGCACCGATCGCCGACGGGACGTCGATGGCGAGGATGCGCCCGAGCTGGACCAGCGCGACACGGTCGCAGCGATCGGCTTCATCCATGTACGGCGTCGACACGACGATCGTCAGCCCTGACGCTTTCAGCTCGGCGAGCAGCTCCCAGAACTCGCGGCGCGATACTGCATCGACTCCCGTGGTCGGCTCGTCGAGAAGGAGGATGTCCGGCCGGTGCACCAGCGCGCAGGAGAGCGCGAGCTTCTGCTTCATCCCCCCGGAGAGCGCACCGGCCCGCCGGCCGCGGAAGGGCTCGATCTGCCGGTAGATCGGCGCGATGATCGAGTACCCTTCCTCGATGCTCGTCCCGAACACCGATGCGAAGAATCGCAGGTTCTCCTCGACGCTGAGGTCGGGATAGAGCGAGAACCGCCCCGGCATGTAGCCGACGCGCGCCCTGATCGCCCACATGTCGCCCACGACGTCGAGCCCGAGCACGCGCGCCGAGCCGGCGTCGGGGAGGAGCAGCGTCGTCAGGATCCGGAAGAGCGTCGTCTTCCCTCCCCCGTCCGGACCGACCAGCCCGAACAGCTCGGCGGGACGCACCTCGAATGACACGTCCTCGAGCGCGACGGTCGCACCGAACCGCCTGGTCAGTCCTTCGACCACCAGCGGCGCTGCGTCACTCATCGCCCGGCAGTCCGTGCCGGCGCGCCGCCGAGGGTGACGTCCCCCGGCATCCCGATCTTCAGCGTCCCGTCAGCGTTAGGCACGCTGACCTTCACCGCGTAGACGAGATCCGCCCGCTCGTCGCGCGTCTGCACCGGGGTCGGGGTGAACTCGGCGGTCGGCGAG
>DASSZC010000088.1:0-7437 GCA_035702925.1 Gemmatimonadaceae bacterium
GAGGTTTCGACACAGCGAGAGTCGGGTACGAAATGTCCGAGGTTTCGACACCGCCCGCTCCGCGGGGTCGCGGTTCCCAGCCCCGGCCGTTCTGAGCCCCCTGGCAGTTCAGTTTCGACAACCCGGTAGTCTCGTGACCGACTCTCGCTCCTTCGAGCGCCCAGCCTTGATCCCCGCCCCTCCCGCCCCTACCGTGAGGGAGCGCGCAATGCGCCCGTTTTGCCCCTGCCGAAGACCGCCCAAATGAGTGTTGGAACGAAACGCCGCCCTGCCCCCGCCTCCGCTTCGAAGTCGACCGTGAAGCCGGCGGAGATCCTCGACGATTATCGCGTCGCCTACCGGAGCCGGCAGGTCAGCACCCTCGCCCGCGGCGAGGTGATGCTCGGCAGGGCGATGTTCGGGATCTTCGGCGACGGGAAGGAAGTCGCGCAGGTCGCGCTCGCTCGCGCCTTCAAGCCGGGAGACATCCGCTCGGGCTACTATCGCGACCAGACCCTGATGTTCGCGCTCGGGCTGCTCACGGTGCAGGAGTTCTTCGCCCAGCTGTACGCGCATGCCGACCTCGACGCCGATCCGGCGTCCGGCGGTCGCGGGATGAATGCGCACTTCGGGACGCGCATGCTCGATGAGAACGGGCACTGGAAGACGCTCACCGATTCCTACCAGTCCTCCGCCGACATCTCCCCCACCGGCGGACAGATGCCGCGCCTCCTCGGCCTCGCCTGGGCGTCGAAGCTCTACCGCGAGCTGAAGGAGCTGCGCGACCTGAAGCAGTTCTCGCGCAACGGCAACGAGATCGCCTTCGGCACCATCGGCAACGCGTCGTGCGCGGAAGGAGTCTTCTGGGAGACCCTGAACGCTGCCACCGTGCTCCAGGTCCCGATGCTCCTCTCGGTCTGGGACGACGGGTACGGCATCTCGGTGCCTAACGAGATCCAGGTCGCCAAGGGAAGCATCTCCGAGCTGCTCGAGGGCTTCCGCCGCGATCCCGATGGGAAGGCGGGCATCGAGCTCGAGGTCGTTCGCGGCTGGGATTATCCCGCTCTCGTCGAGACCTATCAGCGCACCGCGGCGACAGTACGCGAGCAGCACGTCCCCGCGGTCGTGCACGTCGTCGAGCTGACGCAGCCGCACGGACACTCGACCTCCGGCAGCCACGAACGCTACAAGTCGAAGGAGCGGCTGCAGTGGGAGAAGGAGCACGATGGCCTCCTCCACTTCCGCGCGTGGATCATCGACCAGGGGATCGCCACCGCCGACGAGCTGGACAAGCTCGAGGAGGAAGCGGGCGACGCCGTGCGTGCCGCTCGCGACGCGGCGTGGAAGGCCTACCAGTCACCGATCGACGCCGAGCGCACGCAGCTCGACACCATCCTCGGCGCTGTGGATGGCAACGAGCGGGTCGACGCCATCCGTCGTGATCTCGCCAAGCGTCGCGACCCGCTTCGCCGCGATCTCGCGGTCGCGGTGCACCAGGCGATCGTCGCCACGCGCGCCCAGCCCGGCACGGCGGAGCCACTGGTCGCCTGGAAGCGCGAGCAGGAAGCGCTGATGGACGAGCGGTATCACTCGCGACTCTACTCGGAGTCCGACGAGTCCCCGCTCCGCGTCCCCGTCGAGCCGGCGCAGTACGGCGAGGGCGCGCTCGACGTCGAGGGGTTCAAGGTGCTCAATGCCTGTTTCGACGCCGCGCTCAAGCGCGACCCGCGCGTCATCGCCTTCGGCGAGGACGTCGGCAAGCTCGGCGACGTGAACCAGGGGTTCGTCGACCTGCAGGCGAAGTACGGTGAGCTGCGCGTCGGCGACGCCGGCATTCGCGAGTGCACGATCATCGGCCAGGCTATCGGGATGGCGATGCGCGGGCTCCGCCCGATCGCCGAGATCCAGTACCTCGACTACCTGCTCTACGCGCTCCAGATCATGTCCGACGACCTGGCGACGCTGCGCTACCGGACGAAGGGCGGGCAGAAGGCGCCGGTCATCGTCCGCACCCGCGGGCACCGGCTCGTCGGCATCTGGCACTCCGGGTCCCCGATGGGGATGATGGTCCACGCGCTGCGCGGGATCCACATCCTCGTCCCTCGCGACATGACGCGCGCCGCCGGCTTCTACAACACCCTCCTCCAGGGGGACGACCCGGCGATCGTCGTCGAGGTGCTCAACGGCTATCGCCTCAAGGAGAAGCTCCCGGCCAACGTCGGCACCTTCACCATGCCGTTAGGCGTCCCCGAGGTGCTGCGCGAGGGGGGCGACGTCACCGTCGTCACCTACGGCGCCTGCTGCCCGATCGCCCTCGAGGCGGCGCGGCTCCTCCAGGAGACGACCGGCGCCGAGGTCGAGGTCATCGACGTGCAGTCGCTCCTCCCCTTCGACGTGAACGGCAGCATCGTCGAGTCGCTGAAGAAGACCAACAAGGTGCTCTTCCTCGACGAGGACGTCCCGGGCGGCGCGACCGCGTACATGATGCAGGAGGTGCTCGAGCGCCAGGGCGGCTTCTACTGGCTCGACGCGCAGCCGCGCACCCTCGCCGCCGCCGCGCACCGCCCCGCCTACGGGCGCGACGGCGACTACTGGTCGAAGCCTAACGTCGAGACGGTCTACGCCACCCTCTACGAGATGATGCGCGAGACCGACCCGGCGGGCCATCCACCGCTGCCCGGCTGAGGTGAGGAGCGCCGGCGTCGTCGCGTTAGGCATCGCCCGCGCCCGCGCCGGCGCGCTGGCGCGGGTGGTGCACGACCTCGCGAAGCCGCAGCCACGATGACGAAAGGACGCGCCCGATCGTCCCGAAGTGAGTGCACGCGCCGCCAGCCGGCGGCGCGTGCACGTCAGGCTTCGAACCCTTACGACGGTATCGGCATGACAGCATGGACAATCGCCCGACGCTCGGCGGCCGCGCTACTCATCATCGGGACAGCGGCGTCGTGCCGGGTCAGCGACGCCAACGCGCCACTCGCCACCTGCGACGGTCCACTCACTTCGATGACCATCCAGCTGAGCGACGTCCAGCCGACGACCTTCTCCTGGGCGCCGCGGTGCGGCATCGGCGGGATGATCGTCGAGACCAACGGGATCACCGCGCCGGGCGCGGACACCTGGATCGTCCATGATCCGAGTGGCCGCATCGCGGCGCCGGTGACCTACGGCGTCGTGCCCCAGAATGCGACCGAGGTGCTGTCGCCTGTTCCGCTCGTCAAGGGGCAGAAGTACCGCGTGCACCTCCTCGACGGCTCCGGCCTCGAGATCTTCTCGAGCGACTTCACGGAGTAGGCGCGCCGCGCATCCGGCTGTGCGACACCGCGGTAAACGGTCAGGCGCCGACGATGACCGCGGTCAGGATCGCGATGAGCTGGCCCGCGACCACGTCGCCCGGGTAGTGTACCCCGAGCCTGACGCGCGACAGCCCGACCAGCGCCGCCACCGGAAGGAGCAGCAGTGCCGCGTGGCCGAACGCGAGCGCATAGACGACGGAGACCGACATCGCCGCGGCCGAGTGTCCGGACGGGAACGAGAATCGGTCCGGTTCGTCCGCCCACTGTCGCGCGCCATGGCGTGACGGCCGCGGCCGCCCGACCGTTCGCTTCACCAGCTGCACGAAGAGGTGGGAGACGACGAGCGCGATCAGCGCCTGCGTCCCGGGGTGCCGAAGCGCGCCGCCGATGGCGATCGGCACGACCGCCGCGGCGATGCTCGCCGTGACGCCACCGCCGTGGGTGATCAGCGTCCACGCCAGGCGGACGAGCCGCGACGGCGACGGTCCGGTGGCGTAGCGTGAGAAGAGCGCGCGATCCCGCGCGTCGAGGCGTGCGAGCACCGAGGTTCCCATTGGTAGTGAAGCTCGCGCCGCCATGTCGCGAACGGCCGGTGATCCGGCAACGCTGCTGTAACGGACGAGTGTGCCGATCACAATGCCGCTTCGTGACACCGCCGTCACTACGCCGTGACCGCGCCCGCCGAGAATCGTTCGACACCACACTCGAGCGAGTCATGACGAAGCCTGATGTGCCACGCGTTCTCTTCTGCACGGACACCTACCCGCCGCAAGTCAACGGCGTCTCCGTCGTCACCGCGCTTTCCGTCGCGGGGCTGCGCGCCCGCGGCTGGAAGGTCGGCGTCGTCGCCCCGCGATACCCGGCGAGCGCACCCAACCCGTTCACCGACTACCGGCCCGGCGCCGGGCTCGAGGACGAGCTGACGTCGCTGCCTAACGTTGGCTTCCCCCTCTATCCCGACATCCGGATCGCCGCCCCCGACTACGCGGCGGTCGCGCGCGCGATCGATCGCTTCGCGCCGGACATCGTCCACTGCGCGACGGAGTTCGTCATCGGGCGGATGGGACAGGTCGCGGCGAGCCGCGCCGGTGTCCCGGTGACCACGTCGTACCACACCGACTTCTCCCGCTACACCGAGTCGTACGGCGTGCCATGGCTGCGCGGAACGGTCAGCCGGTACATCGGTCGCTTCCATGGACGCGCCGTCCGGACCTATACGCCGTCGGCACCGGCGCGCCGCGACGTGATCGCGTTAGGCGCGACCGACGTCGAGGTCTGGGGGCGCGGCGTCGATGCCGAGACGTTCTCGCCGGCGCGAAGGAGCGCTGCGCTGCGCGACGCATACGGCCTCACCAACGCATTCACCTTCGTCCACGTCGGGCGACTCGCCGCGGAGAAGGGGATCGCCACGATCATCGACGCATTCGCGCTCGCATCGCGCTCCCTGCCACCCGGCGCGATCCGCCTCATCATCGCCGGCGTCGGCCCGTGCGAGGCCGAGCTTCGCGCCCGCGCCCCGAAGCACGTCACCTTCCTCGGCTACCTGAACCGGAAGACAATGCTTCCGCGGCTCTACGCCAGCGCGGATGCTTTCGTCTTCTCGTCCCTCACCGAGACCCTCGGACTGGTCGTCCTCGAGGCGATGGCCTGCGGCCTCCCGGTCGTCGCCACCCCGGCGGGAGGTGTCGCCGATCACCTCCGCGACGGCGAGAACGGGATCGCCTTCCCCCCTCACGACGCGGAAGCGATGGCCCGCGGTATGGTCCGACTCGCCGTGGATCGTGCCCTCACCGCCCGTCTTGGCGCCGGGGCGCGTGAGACCGCGCTCGCGCTGTCCTGGGAGCGCGAGCTCGACCGGCTCGACCAGAGCTACCGCCAGCTCCTTGCCGCGCCGGCGACGATACCGGCGGTCGCTGGCCGGAGCCTTGCCCGATCGGTAGGTTGACGACAGCCCTTCGCGGAGTGACCCGATGACCAGCAGCACACGCGTCCACGCGCGCCGGCGCTCGAGCGACCTTCCCGGCGGGCGCCCCGGGAGCTCGGCGCGCATCGCGGCGATCGACGTCGGGTCGAACTCCATCCGCCAGCTCATCGCCGACGTGTCGCCTGACGGCACCATCCGCGTCGTCGACGAGATGAAGGAAGCACCCCGCCTCGGCGCGGGGCTCGCCTCGAGCGGGCTCCTCGCCGACGAGTCGATGGACCGCGCGATCGAGGCGCTCTCGCGGATGGCCGCGCTCGCGCGCGCCGCCGGCGCGACGCGGATCGAGGCGGTCGCGACGAGCGCGGTGCGCGACGCCGCGAACGGCGAGGAGTTTCTCCGCCGCGTTCGTGCCACCACGGGGCTGGACATCCGCCTTCTCTCCGGCGCCGATGAGGCGCGCCTCAGCTTTCGCAGCGCGATCGCCCATTTCGACCTTGCCGCCGGACGAACAATCGTCATCGACATCGGCGGCGGCTCCCTCGAGCTGGCGATGAGCGCCGGCGGGATGATCGACCGGCTGCTCTCCTTCCCCTTCGGCGCGGTGCGCCTCACCGAGCGCTTTCTCGGGATGTCTCCGCGCCGCCGCGACATCGAGGATCTTCGCCGCGCCGTCAGGCTCGAGCTGCGGCGCAGCGTCCCGGCGCGCGAGTGGCGCGGTGCGCAGGTCATCGGCTCGGGCGGCACCTTCACCAACCTCGCCGGGATGTTCCTTGCCCGGCAGCAGGTCACCGCCCGCACCGTGCATGCGACGCGCATCCAGCGCTCGGAGCTCGAGCACATCATCGACTCCCTCGCCGCGATGTCCCCGGCCGAGCGGCTGCGCGTGCCCGGGCTCAAGCCCGAGCGCTCCGACATCATCGTCGCCGGGCTCTGCGTCGCCGCCGAGGTGCTGTCGCGGCTCGACGCTCGTGAGCTCGTCGTCTCCCGCTACGGCATCCGCGAGGGACTCCTCCTCGAGACGGCCCACGTCGCGCCTAACGCCGCCGACCCGGGCGAGGCCCGCGAGCGCTCGATCCGCGAGCTCGCCGAGCGGTCCCACTACGACGCCCCCCACGCCAGCCAGGTCCGCGCGCTTGCCCTCGCCCTCTTCGACGCGATCGGCGCCCGGCTCGGCTGCACCCCCTCCGACCGGCAGACCCTCGCCGATGCCGCGCTCCTCCACGACATCGGCTACCACATCGGCTACGACACGCACCACAAGCACTCGTACCACCTCATCGTCCACGCCGAGCTGCTCGGCGTCGATCCGCAGGAGCAGGTGGTGATCGCCAACGTCGCGCGCTATCATCGCGGCGCGCGCCCGAAGAAGAGCCATCGCAACCTCGCCGCGCTGCCGAAGGAAGTGCGGCGACGCATCCGGGCCCTCGCCGCGATCCTGCGCGTCGCCGACGGCCTCGATCGCGGGCACGGCGGGGCGGTCGCCACCCTCCGCGCCCGCTGGACGACGCGAGGCATCCGCATCGTCGTCGTCCCCGCCTCCGCCGGGGCCGGCGTCCGCCTCGAGACCTGGGGGGCGACGCGGAAGCTCGCGCTGCTCGAGCGAGTTGCGAAGACCCCCGTCTACTTCGTCGACGAAGCGGGGCGGCCGATCACCGCCGACAGTGCACTCCCCGCCGGGCTCGAGCCCGATCCCGAGCCCTCGTCAGTCACGCTCCGGCTTGATCGCGGGAAGGTCGCGCGGAGTCGGTGACCGCACCATCCCCCACGGGTCGCCGAGCAGCGTGCGATGCGTCGCCTGCTCCTCCGCGCCGTTAGGCATCCGCTGTCGCCAGCTGCCGTCGCTCCCCAGCTCCCACGCCTGGCGGTTGTCGCGGAGACAGGTCTCGAGCAGCGACCGCAGCCGCGGATGGAGGGAACGATCATCGATCGGCCCGACCGCCTCGACGCGCCGGTCGAAGTTGCGCGGCATCCAGTCCGCTGAGCCGAGATAGTACTCGCCCGCTCCCCCGTTCTCGAAGTACCAGATTCGCGAGTGCTCGAGAAATCGCCCGATGATGCTGATCACGCGGATGTTCTCGCTCACCCCGGGAATTCCCGGGCGCAGGCAGCAGATGCCGCGGGCGATGAGGTCGATCGTCACGCCGTCGCAGGAAGCGGCGTACAGCGCACGAATCAGCTCGTCGTCGACGATCGCGTTCATCTTCGCGATGATCCGCGCCGGACGCCCGGCCCGCGCGTGTT
>DASSZC010000265.1:0-3858 GCA_035702925.1 Gemmatimonadaceae bacterium
TCCCGCAGGCGCACGAGGTCGAGGCCTGGGGTGAGACGACCTTTCGCGTGAAGAACAAGATCTTCGCCATGTACGCCGCCGCCAACAATCACCACGGCGACGGGCGGCGCGGGGTCTGGATCAAGGCGACGCCGATCAACCAGCAGCTGCTGCTCCGCGCGGATCCCGATCGCTACTTCTCACCCCCGTATGTCGGACCGAAGGGATGGGTCGGGATCTTTCTCGATGAGGATCCCGACTGGAGCGCGGTGAAGGACCACGTGCGCGATGCCTGGCGGCTGACGGCGCCGAAGCGTCTCGCCGCAACCCTTCCCGACGACTAGGGCATCACCGTCCGGGGAAGGTGTTGTTCGCGCGATCGATGTCCGGCATCACCCCGCGCGGATCCACCTCCGCGCGCGTGACCCGCCCGGCCCGCGTGACACGATAGTCGAAGCTCCCTCCGAGATTCCACATCTGCACGGGGAGCCTGACGGTCGATGCCGCGCCGTCGGCGAAGGTGAGCCGCAGCTCGGCGGGCATGACCATCGTTCCGCGATTGGTGAGCGTCACGTGCGTGGTACCATCCGGGCGCGTGGTGATGGAATCCACGGACTGGTCGAGGCGCGCGGTCGTGTACAGCCAGCCACGCCAGAACCAGTCGAGGTCCATCCCGCTGTCGTCGCGCATCATGCGCATGAAGTCGGCGGGTGTCGGGTGCCGGAACGCCCACGTACGGATGTAGTCGCGAAAGGCGTGATCGAACCGCGCCCTCCCGAGCACCTCGTCGCGGAGGAGCGACATCATGAGGGCCGGCTTCTGGTATCCGCTCCACAACAGGTCGCGCACCTCGGTCGGGTTCTCCATCAGCGGCTGCTCGTTCCCCGGCCGCCCATGCTCGGCGTACAGGTGCAGCGGGTGCGACTGGATCGAGTCGCCGTAGGCGGTGCCCGTGAAGTAGCCGGCGGCGTTCTCGAGGTCGATGAAGGTGTTGAAGCCCTCGTCCATCCACGGGTAGAGGCGTTCGTTCGAGCCAACGATCATCGGGAACCACTCATGGCCGAACTCGTGGGCAAGCGCCCACTGCGTGTCCTCGCGCGACGGACCGTCAGGCACGAAGGTCAGCATCGGATACTCCATCCCGGCGATCGGACCCTCGACCGTGGTGGCATGCGAGTACGGGTACATGAACCACCGCTCGCTGAAGCCCCGGATCGCGCCGCGAGCCATTGCCTGCGCTTCCTCCCATTTGTCGGCCGCGGGCCGGTAGAGCGTCTCGATGAGTATGCCCTTGTAGCCGCTCGCGTCCCAGCGGAAGGCGGGACCGGCGGCAAAGGCGAAGTCGCGGACGCTGTCGGCGGTGAAGTGCCAGGTGATGGTGCCCGTGCTTCGTGGCCGGGTCTTCGCGGCATCGCCCGCCTCGCCGCGCGTTATGATCGCGACCGTCGTGTCCGAACGCCGCGCCAGGGCGAGCCGGCGGCGCTGGGTCGCGGTCAGCGTCTGCTCGGGGTTCCGCAGCTCCCCCGTCGCGGCGACGATGTACGTCGCGGGGACGGTGAGCGTGACGTCGAAGCGGCCGTACTCGAGATAGAACTCGCCGGCGCCGATGTACGGCTCGTGGTTCCAGCCACGGACATCGTCGTAGACCGCCATGCGCGGGTACCACTGCGCGATCTCGTAGAGCGGGCCGTCGTGCCCCATGCGGCCGGCGCCTGACGGGGGGACCTTGAAGGACCAGCCGAGCGCGAGGTCGATCGAATCGCCGGCGGCGAGCGGACGGGGGAGATCGACGCGCATCGTCGTACCGAAGACGCTCACCGCGGCCGCCTTCCCGCGAATGCGCATGGTATCGAGCGTGAGTCCCCCGGGAAATCCGCCGCAGGAGAAGTCGAAGGACGAGCCGAGGAACTCGCGCGGGGGCTGGTCGAGCTGGTTGGTGATGCTCTCGCTCGCGCAGATGTTCTGTTCGACGAACATCCAGAGGAAGGGCAGCGCGTCTGGCGAGCGGTTGACATAGTGGATCGTCTCCCGTCCGCGCACCTCGTTCGCCGCGGGATCGAGGCTGGCGACGATCCGGTAATCGACACGCTGCTGCCAGTAACCAGCGCCAGGGCGTCCCGCCCCGGTGCGCTGCGCGTTAGGCGTGGGGAGGTCGAGCGGCCGGAAGGGCGAGCTGTCGGCCACACTGCCTCCGCCCTGGGCGGCGGCCGGGTTCGCGGAGACGGCGAGCGTCGCGACCGTGAGGATGGCGCGGGCGACGCGGATCGGATTACGGCGGACAGGCATTCATTGCTCCCGGAGCGAGGACGCGGATCGTCGGCGCGTGCACGGGTCATCGCCGTGGACCGACCGCGATAAGTTGACGCTCGCGCGCGTGGGCGCCAAGATCGTCGCCCGTCGACGGCGAGGGTGTGACCCGGGAACCACGAGGCGGGGTTGTGAATGGTCGGCAACGACGCCTTTCCCGCTGGGGGATGAACGATGCGGAATCGCATGACCCGGTACGCGCTGATCCTCGTGGAGCGTGTACGGATCGCTGGACGGGGCGACGCTGACCCTCGGGTATCCGGGCCCCGCTGACGGATGGATGAAAGAGGAGTACCACCGCAAATGAGCCGAGCGCTTTCAGTATCTGCCGGAGTCCTGCTGCTGCTCACCGCCGCCGGCTGTTCGAGCCCGGCAACCGTCCAGCGGGCGGCTCGCCCCGTCGTGGCCCCCAAACCGGCGGAAGTCGGCGCCGCGGCCGCCCCGGCCAGCGTCGAAGCGGGGCGCATGCTCGTCCGCCGGGCGGCGATGGACGTCGTGGTCGAGGATGTCGCCGCGGCGGCGGCGCGCGTGCAGTCGGTGCTGGTGCAGGGCGGAGGCTACGTCGAGCGCGGCCAGCTCGGCGAGCGCTCCGCTTCCTTCACCGTCCGCGTCCCGGAGAAGGCGCTCGACGCGACGCTCGACAGCCTCGCGACGTTAGGCAGCGTCGCCAGCCGCACGGTCTCGGCGCAGGATGTGACCGAGGAAGCGATCGACCTCGACGCGCGGCTGCAGTCGCTGATCGCCACCCGCGACCGGCTGCGGAAGCTGCACGACAGCGCGACGAGCGTCACGGAGGTCATCGCGGTCGAGCGCGAGCTTGGGCGTGTCCAGGGCGAGGTGGACAGCCTCGAGGGGCGGCTCAAGCACCTGCGCAGCTCGGCGGCGCTCGCGACGGTCGAGCTGAGCATCCGGCGAAAGATCGTGCTCGGACCCCTCGGCGTGGTCGCGCAGGCACTGGGCTCGGTGATCACCAGGCTTTTCGTCTGGCGATAGAGGCGGTTGGGGGCGTAACGCTGGAGCGCCAGCCCTCGCGACGCCGGGGTGGGCCATTTATGCTTGGAACATGTCCGCCTCCCCCCAGGCGATCAGTGCACTGCAGCGTTTCCTGACGCCGACATTCCGCTCGCCACTCCGTGGCGCGCTCGCCGCCCTCTTCGCGCTCACCCTGCCGGCGCTTCGCGTCGCGACCGCCCAGTCGGCAGCCACCTATGACGGCCGCGCACAGCAGATCGACGTGCGCATCCCGCGCCTCGACGGTGACGCGGCGATCGACGGCCAGCTCGACGACGCGGTCTGGGGGCAGGCGGCGCGGCTGTCCGGCTTCTCGCAGTACCGGCCAGTCGACGGCCGCCCCGCCGAGGATTCGACGGTCATTCTCGTCTTCTACTCGCCGACGGCGATCCACTTCGGGATCCGCGCCTACGAGGAGCACGGCAACGTCGTGCGGGCGACGCTCGCCGATCGCGACAACATCGCCGCCGACGACCGGATCCAGATCCTGCTCGACACCTACGACGACCGGCGACGGGCGCTGCTCTTCGCCGTCAACCCGTTAGGCGTGCAGCAGGACGG
>DASSZC010000205.1:0-3871 GCA_035702925.1 Gemmatimonadaceae bacterium
GCAAGACGACGAACTTCGCCCACACGGCGACGGTCGAGGACGTGCGCGCGATCTACGAGCTCGCCTATGAGCTGAAGTGCAAGGGCGTCACGGTGTACCGCGACGGCTCGCGCGACAACCAGGTGCTCTCCACCGGCGCGACCGAGCAGGCGGCGGCGAACCGCGATGGCGCGCCGTCGGAGAAGCGCCAGCTCGGCGAGCTGCAGGGGACGATCGCCGAGAAGGACAACGAGATCGAGCGGCTGCGGAAGGCGCTGTTCGACAGCGAGGCGGAGAACCTCCAGCGCCGCGCCAAGCGCGCGCGCCCGGACCGCCTGCGGGGGACGACGATCCGCAAGGAAACGCCGTTAGGCACGATGTTCGTGAACATCACCGAGGACGACCGCGGCCAGCCCTTCGAGGTGTTCGTCACGCTGGGCAAGGCCGGCGGCAGCGCGATGGCCGACGCCGAGGCGATGGGCCGGCTCATCTCGCTCGCGCTGCGCTCGGGGATCCCGATGATGGAAGTGCACAAGCAGCTGCGCGGGATCTCGTCGGATCGCGCGGTCGGCCTCGGCCCGAGCAAGGTGCTGTCGGTGCCGGACGCGATCGGCATCGCGCTCTACGAGTGGTGGCAGGACAAGCAGGGGGTGCAGCAGGAGCTGCTGGCGAGCGGTGGGCCGAGCGCTCAGCCGCGCGAGGTCACCATGTCACCGTCGCCGGTCGCGGCGCAGGGTGGTGCGCAGCCGATGGCCGGGTTCGAGTACGACGGCGGGGCGCAGGGGTTCATGGGCACCTGCCCGGACTGCGGGAGCCAGATGGAGTACGCAGAGGGGTGCGTGAAGTGCCACGTCTGCGGGTTCTCGGAGTGCGGGTGAAGCGATGAGTGAGGGGTGATGGGTGATAAGTGAACGGCGCCGGGGTTTCTCACCCCGGCGCCGTTCTTCATTTCGCCGCATTGCCTGCCTAACGCTACGCCGGTCTATCGGTCGCTCGGCGACGGCGGTGCGAGGTCCACGTTCTCCAGCGCCCGCTCGGCGATCGCCTTCAACCGGTCGTCCGGGTTCGTGCGCAGCGCCCGGATGTTCCGCCGCGCGCGACGCATCGCCGCCGGGATGAACACGCGCGCGCAATCCAGCTCCGCGGCGGCAGCCTCGACGCTCCCCGCGCGCTCGATCTCCCAGGTCGTGCGCGAGAGCACCGCGACCGCCATGTAGATGTCGATCGCCGCGTTGGCGAGGCGCATCTGGAGGAACTGGCGCTCGATCACCGCCTTGCCGTGCTTGAGGAGGAGTCCCTCGACGGCGAGGGCGAGGTCGTGGATGATCCCGGCCACCGAGTCGGCTTCTTCCTTCAGCGCGGCGTGCACCTGCGTGAACGACTGGGTGGTGACCTGGCGCTTCGCGCGGCCGGCGACGTAGGAGCCGATCGCGCCTAACGAGTGGAGCGGATCCTTGAACGCCTTGCCGAGCTCCTTCAGCCGCTCGCCGGGCTGCTGAAGGGCGGTGAGGGCGATGAGGGCGCGGAGGATCTCGTTCGTCCCCTCGAAGATCATGTTGATGCGCGCGTCGCGCACCGCCTGCTCGTAGGGGAACTCCTTGGAGTAGCCGATACCGCCGGCGATCTGCATTGCGTCATTGCTGGCGCGGAAGGCGAGCTCGCTCGCGAAAATCTTGCACGCCGCGGTCTCGAGGGAGAAGTCCACGCCGCCGCGATCGACCATCCCGGCGGTGAGCATCCATGCCGAATCCGATGCATAGGTCTCGGCGGCGTTGACAGCGATCTTCTGCTGGATCATCTCGAAGGAGCCGATCGGGCGGCCGAACTGCTCGCGCTGTTTCGCGTAGGCGAGCGCCTCGCGCATGATGCGGCGCGTCCCGCGAGACGATGCCGCGGCGAGGCCGAGGCGCCCGGAGTTCAGGATCTCGAGGGCGATCTTGAAGCCCTGGCCGACCGCCCCGAGGACGTTCCCGGCGGGGACGCGCACGTTCTCGAAGGTGACGGTGCGAGTGTCGCTCCCCTTGATCCCCATCTTCTGCTCGGGCTGGCCGAGCGAGATGCCCGGGGACTTCGCGTCGACGATGAAGGCGGTGACACGCTGCTTCGTCTTGCCGTCGCTGGTGACCGGCACCTTGGCGAAGACGGTGAAGACGCCGGCGTAGCCGGCGTTCGAGATCCAGATCTTGGTACCGGAGAGGGTGTACGAGCTGCCATCGGCGCTGGGGACGGCGGACGACGTCATCGCCTGCGCGTCGGATCCGGACCCGGGCTCCGTCAGGCAGAAGGCGGCGACGATCTCGCCGCTCGCGCAGCCGGGGAGCCATTTGCGCTTCTGCTCCTCGGTGCCGAAGAGGGTGATCCCCTTGCAGCCGATCGACTGGTGCGCGCCGAAGTAGACGGCGAGCGCCGGATCGGCGGCGCCGATCTCGCCGAATACCCGGTTGAACACCTGCGCCGATGCCCCGAACCCCCCGTATTCCTCGGGGATGTTCATTCCCATCAGCCCGAGCTCGTGCATCCCGGCCCGGACGGCGTCGGGAAACTTCCCGTCGTGGTCGATCTGCTTCGAATCGATCGTCTCGGCGGCAAAAGCGCCAAAGGAATCGAGGATCAGGCGCAGCGACTCGCGGTCGTTCTCGCGGAGGGCGGGGAAGGGAAAGATGAGGTCCTCGCGCAGCTCGCCGAGGAAGATCCCCTTGGTGAAGGAGGGATTCTGGTCGGGGTTTGCGAGGTGGGGTTCGTTCGCGGGTGCGGAGGCGGGGCGAGCGGCGGTCGATGTCATACGGGGGGATCCGGGTCGAAGGACAGCTGAAATATGCAGTCCCGCCCGGCACCCCGCCGTCGGGAATTTCGGGGGTTCGGTGTAAGGGGCGCGTATTTGCTGCTGCGCTCCCGGACAAAAGGTGCTACCTTGCCGCTCAATGGGGGGGCTGGGAGGGTGCCTTCGGCGGGGACCAGCCTCATACTCTCGGGTCTGGATCGAAAGCTGCATTACAGCCCGGGCCGACCCGCATTCGCCGGCCGTTGCGCCGGGTCACCAGGCCTGAGCAGGCCAGACGACGCAGCGCGGTAGGAAGATCACAGCAGTACGCCAACGCTCTTGCACGGAGACAGCACGATGCGCACGACCGGGACAGTAAAGTGGTTCAATGATGCGAAAGGCTTCGGCTTCATCACGCCGGAGGATGGGGGCAAGGATCTGTTCGTGCACCATTCGGCCATCCAGGGCAGCGGCTTCAAGTCGCTCGCCGAAGGTGAGAAGGTCGAGTTCGACGTCGTGCAGGGGCAGAAGGGCCCTGCCGCCGAGAACGTCACGAAGCTCGGCGGCGGCTCGAGCGGCGGTGGCGGCGGTGGCGGCGGTGGTGGCTACGGCGGCGGCGGTGGTGGCGGCGGCGGACGTGGCCGTCGCGAGTACTGAGCCTCGCTGACGAAACGAACGAGGGGGCGCCGTTAGGCGCCCCCTCGTTGCGTTGGTGCGAGCCGCGAGCTCAATGAAAGATCGACGAGAGCACCGGGCCATAGAAGGTGATGCTCGGAACGACGATCACATCGCTGCGCCGGATGTGCAGCGCCGAGTGGTCGTAGAAGACGCCGACCTCGGGAGCGACACCGAGGGTACGAGAGCCGATGCGCCAGCCGAGAAATGCACCGGCCGTTGGCCGGTCGCTTGGCGCCGCGCTGTTGAGTGGCACCACCTGCATCACGCGAAGGCCACCGTAGGGGACCGCCTTGCGGTCTTCACGCCCTGACGCGAGCAGCGAGAGCTCGAGGTGCGCGTGCTGTCCCCAGTTGACGAAGCCGCCACCGGTCATCAGCGAGACAGCAACGGCGGTGTCGGCAGCGGCCGTCGCGGGGACGGGATCGAGTCGGCGCTGGTAGTTGAGGACGACCC
>DASSZC010000546.1:0-3843 GCA_035702925.1 Gemmatimonadaceae bacterium
GACCGCGCCGAGGTCGGTCGCCGGCGGGAAGTGCGTCACCAGCGCGGGTCCGTCGTCGTGGACTCCCTGCGATCCCGCCGAGAACAGCGCCGCCGCGACGACTGCGCGATCCCCCGCCGGGCGCACGCGGACCGCGCGCCAGGCTGCGCGGTCGCCGTTACCCGACTTCGCGCCGGCGGCGCGCGCCGGTCCTTCGTCCTGGTTGCTCACGCGCGCAGCGCTTCCTTCATCTTCGCCCAGAATCCCTTGTCGCGCTGCTCGGCCGTCGGCAGCCGCTCGAAGGTGGCGAGCTGCTTGAGGAGCGCCTCTTCCTCGGGGGTCACCGAATCGGGGGTCCAGAGCTGGACGCGGACGTGCAGGTCGCCGACGCCGCCGGAGTTCACCCGCGGCAAGCCGCGCCCGCGGAGGTGGAATACCTGGCCGCTCTGCGTCCCCGCCGGCACGCGCAGGGTGATCGGCCCCGTCACGTTAGGCACCTCGATGTCGGCGCCGAGCACGAGCTGCGGATAGGAGAGGAGCGCCTCGGTGTAGAGGTCCTCGCCGTCCCGCTCGAACCGCGCGTCCTCCTCGACCTCGAAGACGACGATGATGTCGCCCCGCTCCCCCCCGCGCGGACCGGCGTTGCCGACACCGCGCAGCGTCATGTACTGCCCCGTCGCGACACCGGCGGGGATCTTCACGTTGATCGTCTTGTCGCCGCGGAGGCGTCCTTCGCCCCTGCACTTCTTGCAGGGAGAAGCGATCGTCGTCCCCGCGCCGCTGCACGTCGGGCACGGCGACACGCTGACGAACTGCCCGAAGAAGGAGCGCTGGGCGCGGCGAACCTCGCCGCTTCCCGCGCAGGTCGGGCATCGCTGCGGTGTCGTCCCCGGCTCGGCGCCGGAGGCGGCGCAGCGGTCGCACGGGTCGAGCAGCTTCATGCTGATCGCGCGCTCGACCCCGGTCGCCGACTCGAGCAGCGTCAGGTTCACGGGGACCTTCACGTCGGCACCGACGCGCGACGATGCAGCGCCGCGTCCGCCCTGCTCGAAGCCGCCGAAGCCGCCGAAGTCGCGCATGAACATGCTCAGCGCTTCGGAGAGGTCGACGTGGTGGTAGCCGGCGCCCCCGCCCCCGCGCAGCCCGGCCTCGCCATAACGGTCGTAGGCCGCGCGCTTGTTCGGGTCGCGCAGCACCTCGTACGCCTCGGTGATCGTCTTGAAGCGCTCCTCCGCTTCCTTCGACCCGTTGTTGCGGTCCGGGTGGTACTGCATCGCCATCTTGCGATAGCCCTTCTTGATCTCGTCATCGCTCGCGCCGCGCGCGACGCCGAGTACTTCGTAGAAATCAGCCATGTTCCTGCGGAGGATTAGTCAGTGCCTGACGTGAAGCGTGTCGCGAGGTCAGTCGAGCAGTTCGGTGAGCAGCTGCGAGGTGTGCCGGACGAGCGAGACGACCTTGTCGTAGGGCATCCGCGTCGGGCCGATCACCCCGATCACCCCGGCCAGCGATCCGGCGCGGTACTCGGCGGTGACGACCGTGAAGCGCGCGAGCCGCGGGTCGGCATGCTCGTCGCCGATCGTCACCGAGATCCCCTGCGTCGCGTGGCGGCGCCGCAGGACGTCGCCTAACCGTTCGGGAGTCTCGGTCAGCTCGATCAGCCGGCGCATCTCCGGCGCGTTGGCGAACTCCGGCTGCTCGGCGAGCACGCTCGCCTGCCCGAGGACGACGGTTGTCTCGCGCGCCGGGACCGGGGTGTCGAACAGCTGCTCCCCTTCCTGGACGAAGATGTTGAGCAGCTCGCGCGCCCCGCCGCCGCTCGAACCCGACGCATCGCGGAGCCGGCTGCCTAACGATGCGCGGATCTCGTGCAGCGAGAGCCCGGCCAGCCGCTCGTTGAGGACGAGCGAGACGTGGGCGAGCGCGGCATCGGCGATCTCCCCCGGCACCTCGACGAACACGGTGCGCACCATCCCCGCCTTCAACGTCAGCACCATCAGGATCCGCTCGCTCGAGAGGCGGATCAGCTCGAGCCCCTGAAGGATCGCTTCGTCGAGGCGGGGCCCGAGGGCGACGCCGAGCTCCTGGGTCACGACGCCGAGCGACTGCGCCGCCCGGGCGATGATCGCCTCGATCGCCGAGCCACCCATCGCGATCTGCTCGTGCAGGCGGACGCGCTCCGGCTCCTCGATCGGCGGGGTCGGCAGCCGCATCAGCGAGTCGACGTAGACGCGGTACGCCATGTCGGTCGGGACGCGCCCCGCCGAGGTGTGCGGGTGGAAGAGGAAGCCCTTCTCTTCCAGGTCGCTCATCGTGTTCCGGATGGTCGCCGGCGACACGCCGAGCCCGTACCGTCTGGACAGGGTGCGCGACCCCGCGGGCTCCGCGGTCTGCACATAAGTCCGGATGACGGCCTCGAGAACTCGTCGCTCGCGATCGTTGAGCTCCGGAATTGGCATAAGTTCAAATATGCTAACGACTTCGGAACGCTGTCAAGTCGGCCGCGAGCGAGTCGAGCCGGAGCCATCCCAGCGGGCTCGCCCGGAAGACGAGCCCGCTTTCGGAGGCGTCGCGCGACTGGTGTCGCGGCTCCTCGTGAAGGCTCCCCCACCCCGCCTCCACCCACGCGCCGAGCCGCTCCCACTCGTCCCTCGTCACTTCCAGCCCGTTGCTGTTTCGCAGTCCCAGATACACCTCCTCGGCGATCCTGTTCTCCGCCGTCAGCATTTCCTTCCCGGCGACCGGGTCGCGCCCCTCGCCCAGCGCCCGCGCCCAGCGGACGTAGACGTCATCGTTCCACCGCCGGATCATCCGTTCCCCGTCCTCCTCGACGCGCAGCTCGTGCGCACCGGGGCCGAGCCCGGCGTAGGGGACGGACCGCCAGTACGCCGAGTTGTGGCGCGAGTGCATCCCCGGTCGCCCGAAGTTTGAGACCTCGTAATGCTCGAGTCCCGCCGCGGTCATCATCTCGTGGGCGAGGAGGAAATCGCGCTCGTAGCGGTCCTCGCCCGCCTCGGTGATCCCGCCGACGGCGAGCGACTTGCCTAACGGCGTGTGCGGCTCGACGGTCAGCCCGTAGAGCGAGACGTGCGGCGGCTCGAGGGCGACCGCCCGCTCGAGGTCGAGCTCCCACACCCGCGTCGTCACTTCCTCTGGGAGCGCGAAGATCAGGTCGATCGAGAGGTTGGTGATTCCCGCGTCGCGCAATTCGGCGATGGCGCGCTCGGCGCGCTCGGCGTCGTGCACGCGGTGCATCCACCGCAGCGTCGCGTCGTCGAACGACTGCACGCCTAACGATACGCGGTTCACCCCCGCTTCGCGCCACCCCCGCGCCGTGGCGGGCGACACGTCCTCCGGGTTCGCCTCGACCGTCACCTCGGCGCCCGGCGCGAGGGTAGCGACGCGACGGACGCTGTCGATCGCCCGCGCGATCCCGTCGCCGCCTAACCGCGACGGTGTGCCGCCGCCGAAGTAGAGGGTGTCGAGCGTCCAGTCGCTGCTCCCTCCCCATCGCATCCGCAGCTCGGTGTCGAGCGCGGCGAGGTATTCATTCACAGGCACGACGCGCCGCACCGCGATCGCGAAGTCGCAGTAGGTGCAGCGCCGTGCGCAGAAGGGCACGTGCACGTAGAGGTGCCGGGGTTGCGTCAGCGCCTCCGCACCTCGCCGGTGAGCGCGCACTCGACCGCGCCACTCAGCTCGAGCCGCGTCACCGCCGCCATCAGCTCGCGCGCCGGCAGCGCGGTCCGGCTGGCGAGTGCGTCGAAATCGAGCGCGCCGCGCGACAGCGCGTCCCAGACGACTCGCTCCACCCCGCTGGCTTCGACCCCCGGCGCGCGCGGCGGGGCGGTCAGCCCGACCAGC
>DASSZC010000220.1:0-3175 GCA_035702925.1 Gemmatimonadaceae bacterium
AGCCGCCTTCGCCGCCGGTTCGGCGGCCGCCACTACCCCACTCGGCGCCGCCGCGATCGAGCGCACCCCCGGCGCCACGAGCAGTCCTCTCTCCCCCGACTTCGACGACACGTGGACCGAGCGAGTCCGCGCCGCGAAACATCGCGCCGTCTTCGACTCTCCCGCCGTCGGCGGCGGACTCGCCCTCGAGCACGCGTCGGTGTTCATGAACAACTATCACGAGATGTTCGGCACCACCGACGCCGAGACCGTCCCCGTCGTCGTCATGCGACACATGGGAACCGCGCTCGCCGTGAACGATGCGCTATGGGCGAAATACGAGCTCGGCAAGCTCGTGAGCTTCAAGGATCCGGACACGTCGAAGGACGCGGTGCGCAACATCTTCTTCCGCATCGGCGCCGACGCGAAGAATTCCCCGATCTCCGCCGAGTCGTCGCTGTCGTCACTTGCTGCCCGCGGCGCCGTCCTCCTCGCCTGCAACCGCGCCCTCATGCACCTTGCGACGAACGAGGCGAAGAAGCGGAAGCAGGACCTCGACCAGACGAAGGCCGAGTTCCGTGCGGCCGTGCTTCCCGGCGTGATCCTCCAGCCGTCCGGCATCTATGCAGTGACGCGCGCGCAGGAAGCCGGCTGCGGCTTCATCAAGTCCACTTGAAGACGTTCGGCGGCGGCGCCGCTCAGTCGGTGTAGCCGAGCCCGGGGCCGAGGAGCCGCATCCCGTGCGCGTCGAACAGCCGCTTCATCTCCTCCACCGACAGCGCCTCATGGATCGGCGGGTCCGTGAACCGGCCGACCTCGCGGAAGAACTGCTCGAGGCGGCCGGCGGGCTGGTACACCTCGAGGACCGTGGCCGGCCCTTCGCCGCGGGAGGCCCATGCATGCGGCACGGTGCGCGGCACGAACACCGACTCGCCGCGCTCCAGCCGCAGCCGCCGGTCACCGACTTCGCAGGCGATAGTGCCATCGACGACGTAGAGCCACTCGTCCTGCTCGTGATGCGAGTGCCGCGGCCAGCCATTGCGCCCCCGGAACTCGAACACGCTCATCGTCCCGCCGGTGTCCGCCGCCGAGACCTTGCAATCGTTAGGCTCCCCGCCGAGGCGGACGCGCTCACCGAACCGGTCGTCCCCGGCAGCGACGGTGAATCCCGCGAAGATCTGCTCTCCGTTCATCGGCTTCCTCCCCTCCAGGTGGTCGATGGTGTGGTCGATCGTCTCGAGCAGCCGCCGCGTGCGGGCGAGCCTCTCCTCGAGCGCCTTCCGGTGAGACCGGAGCGCGTCGACCCGTTGGAAATCAGGCCGGCCAAGGAGCTGCCTGATCTGCCGCAGCTGCATCCCCAGCTCGCGGTAGAAGAGGATCTGCTGGAGCGTCAGGAGTTGCGGCTCCTCGTAGAAGCGGTACCCGTTCGCGCCGGTCCAGGCAGGCTTCAGCAGCTCCGACTCGTCATAGAAGTGCAGTGTGCGCACGCTGACGCCTGACAACTCCGCCACCTGCTTGACCGTGTAAGCCATCGCTCCCCCGTCTCCAGTAGAACCTTCCCCCGCGGCGGTGTCGCACACTAAGGGCTCACGTAGCGTGAGGGTCAAGGGAAAGAAAAAGGGGGCCGCGCTGGCGCGGCCCCCTCTCTCGTCTCTCATCGCCGTGTCATAGCCGGCATGCCACGCTCAAATATCGATGTTGCTCGCGAACTTCGCGTTCTCCTCGATGAAGATGCGCCGCGGCTCGACCTCGTCGCCCATCAGCTTCTGGAAGATCTCGTCGGCGTGCACGGCGTCTTCCATCCCGACCTTGAGCAGCGTGCGATGCTCGGGATCCATCGTCGTCCGCCAGAGCTGATCGGGGTTCATCTCGCCGAGCCCCTTGTAGCGCTGGATGTTGATCCCCTTGCCCTCACCGTTGCCATTGCCCCCGCCTAACCGTTTCGCGTACTCGTCGCGCTCGGTGAGGTCGTAGGCGTAGTACTCCTCCTTCCCCTTGGCCACGCGGAAGAGCGGCGGCTGCGCTATGTAGATGAACCCCGCGTCGATCAGCTCCGGCATCTGCCGGAAGAAGAAGGTCAGCAGCAGCGTCCGGATGTGCGCGCCGTCGACGTCGGCGTCCGTCATGATGATGATCTTGTGGTAGCGCGCCGAGTCGAGCTTGAACTCGTCCTTGATCCCCGACCCGATCGCGGTGATGATCGTCCGGATCTCCTCGTTCGAGAGCACCTTGTCGATGCGTGCCTTCTCGACGTTGATGATCTTGCCGCGCAGCGGCAAGATCGCCTGGAAGGAACGGTCGCGCCCCTGCTTCGCCGAGCCGCCGGCCGAGTCGCCCTCGACGAGGTAGATCTCGCAGAGCGTCGGGTCGGAGAGCGAGCAGTCGGCGAGCTTGCCCGGCAGGTTGCCGATGTCGAGCGCCGACTTCTTCCGCGTCAGGTCGCGCGCCTTGCGCGCCGCCTCGCGCGCCCGCGCCGCGCTCATCGCCTTGTCGATGATCGCGTTCGAGACGCGCGGATGCTCCTCGAGGAACGCCGACAGCAGCTCGTTAACGACCGACTTGACCGCGCTCTCCGCCTCCGAGTTGCCGAGCTTCGTCTTGGTCTGCCCCTCGAACTGCGGCTCGCGGACCTTGACGGACAGCACGGCGGTCAGCCCCTCACGCACGTCGTCGCCGGTCAGCGTCGTTTCCTTGTCCTTCTTCGCGAGGCTCGACTTCTGGATGTAGAGGTTGATGACGCGCGTCAGCGCGCTCTTGAAGCCGGTGAGGTGCGTCCCGCCTTCGTGCGTGTTGATGTTGTTGACGAAGGAGAAGACGTTCTCGGTGTAGCCGTCGTTGTACTGCATCGCCAGCTCGATCCCGATGTCGTCGCGCTCGGTCTCGAGATAGATGACGTCGTTGTGGAGCGGCTTCTTGTTCGAGTTGAGGTGCTGCACCATCTCGCGGAGCCCGCCCTTGGCGTGGAAGGTCTCTTCCTTCTCCTGCTCGGAGCGCTCGTCCTTGAGCGTGATGGTGACGCCCTTGTTCAGGAACGACAGCTCGCGGAGGCGCGACGCCAGCGTCGCGTAGCTGTAGACGAGCTCCGTGAAGATGAGATGATCGGGCTTGAACCAGACCTTGGTGCCCGTCTGCTTCTTCGGCACGTCGCCGAGCACCTTGAGCTTCGTCTGCGTGTCGCCGCGCATGAAGTCCATGT
>DASSZC010000326.1:0-3472 GCA_035702925.1 Gemmatimonadaceae bacterium
CCTTGCTCGTGAACCCGGGGCTGGCGAGCCGCTTCTCGAGCGACCCGAGCTGCTTCTCGAGCTCGGCGAGCTCCTTCGCGTACTTCATGCGCTCGCGCGCGACGTCGATCGCCCCGTCGAGGAGCATCGCCACGGTTGCGCCGCCGGCGATCGCCGCCTTCGCGTTAGGCGTCCCGGTCGGGATCGGGTCCCACGAGAGCGTGGCGCGGGCGAGGCGCTCGATCGTCGGCGCTTCTTCACGAAGGATCGTGTCGAAGTATCGCTCGGCGGCACCGCCGTCGGTCGTGTCCCCGCGGTGCGCGACGTGGACCGTCACCGGCTTTCCGGGCGCGATCGCGAAGTCCGAGCGCAGCTGCCTGATGCGGATGATCACTTCCTGCACCAGCTCGAACCCCGACGGCTCGGGGGCGGTCCCGCGGCGCACCGGCCATGGCGCGCGGGCGATGAACTCGCCGTCGACGTGACCGGGCAGCCGCTGCCAGAGCGCTTCCGTGATGAAGGGGACGATAGGGTGGAGCAGGCGCAGCGCCTGGTCGAAGGCGTGGACGAGCACCGCGCGGGCGACGTCGCGATCCGGCCCGCTCCCCTGCAGCCGCGACTTGCTCGCCTCGACGTACCAGTCGGCGAGCTCGTTCCAGACGAAGCGCCGCGCGCTCTCCGCGTACTCGTTGAGGCGCATCCCGGCCCGCCGCTGCTCGACGGGCCACTGCGCCCCCGACGGACGGGCGGGGCCGAGGGCGGCATCGCACTCGTCGATCGCGATGTCGAGGCGCGAGAGGATCCACCGGTCGGCGCGCGTCAGCCGTGCGGCGTCGATCGCGTCGATCCGCTGGACCCGCTCCTCGCCGGCGGCGGTGAGGAGGAAGCGCGCGATGTTCCAGAGCTTCGTCGCGAAGTTCCGCCCGGGGGCGAAGGTCTTCTCGAGGTCGGCCGGGTCGAAGATCGCGTCGGCACCCATCCCCAGCCCGGAGACGATCGTCCAGCGCAGCGCATCGGCGCCGTACCGGGCGACGACGTCGAGCGGGTCGATGCCGTTGCCTAACGACTTCGACATCTTGCGGTGCTGGGTGTCCCGGGCCGTGCCGTGGAGGTAAACGGTATGGAACGGCGCATCGCCCATGAACCGGTAGCCGGCCATGATCATCCGCGCGACCCAGAAGAAGAGGATCTCCGGCGCGGTGACCAGCACGTCGCCCGGGTAGAAGGTCTTCAGGTCGCGAGCACCGGTGTCGGGCCAGCCTAACGTCGAGATCGGCCAGAGCCACGACGAGAACCAGGTGTCGAGCACGTCGTCGTCCTGGCGGACCACGCCCCTGCACTTCGGGCAGTCCGCCGGGTCCTCGCGCAGCGCGTCTTCCCAGCCGCAGCTGTCGCAGTAGAACACCGGCACGCGGTGGCCCCACCAGAGCTGGCGCGAGATGTTCCAGTCGCGGATCCCCTCGAGCCAGTTCACGTACACCGCCTCGTGCCGCTCGGGGAGGATGCGCGTGCGCCCCGACTTCACCGCCTCGAGCGCGGGCTCGGCGAGTGGCTTCATCCGCACGAACCACTGGTCGGAGAGCCGCGGCTCGACGACGGTGTCGCAGCGGTAGCAGTGCCTGACGGCGTGGCGGTGCGGCTCGGCCTTGATGAGGCTTCCCTCCGCCTCCAGCTGGGCGACAATCATCTTTCGCGCCGCGAATCGATCGACCCCGCGCAGCTGCGCCGGGACGCGGCCGCTCGCCTCGGCGCCCTCGCCCATCGTCCCTTCCGGCGTCATGATCACCGGCATCGGCAGCTTGTGCCGCTTGCCGACCTCGAAGTCGTTAGGGTCGTGGGCGGGGGTGATCTTGACGACGCCGGTGCCGAACGCCGGGTCCGCGTACTCGTCGGCGATGATCGGGATCTCGATCTCCGCGATCGGCAGCGTCACTGTGCGGCCGATCAGCGCCTTGTACCGCTCGTCCTCGGGATTCACAGCGACCGCGACGTCGCCGAGCATCGTCTCCGGCCGCGTCGTCGCGACGGTGAGCCCCTGCGACGGGTCGTCGGTGAGCGAGTACATGATGTGATAGAGCTTCCCCTCCACGTCCTCGTGCTCCGCCTCTTCGTCGCTGAGCGACGTCAGGCAGCGCGGGCACCAGTGGATGACGCGATGGCCGCGATAGATCAGGCCGTCCTCGTAGAGGCGGACGAATGCCTCGCGCACGGCCGCCGACATCTCGGGGGAGAGCGTGTAGCGCGTGCGCGTCCAGTCGCAGGACGCGCCGATCGCCTTCAGCTGGTCGAGGATCGCGCCCCCGGTCGTGCGCACGAACTCCTCGGTGCGGGCGACGAAGGCGTCGCGCCCGAGGTCGTAGCGCGTCTTCCCCTCGGCGGCGAGCTGCTTCTCGATCACGTTCTGCGTCGCGATCCCGGCGTGGTCGGTGCCGGGGAGCCAGAGCGCCTCGTCCCCCGCCATCCGCCGCCAGCGGACGAGGACGTCCTGCACGGTGTTGTTCAACCCGTGCCCGACGTGGAGGATCGCCGTCACGTTAGGCGGCGGCATCATGATCGTGAACGCGTCCGCGTCGCCCCCCTGCCGCGTCGTCCGCTCGGGGCGCGCGGTGAACACTCCCGCGCGCGTCCAGTCCGCATACAGTGCAGACTCTGTTGCCGCGGGGTCGTACTGCGCGGGGATCTCGGCCGGTTGGCTACGGGGAGAGGCGGGGGGCAGGGGGGCGGAAGCTGTCATCAGGCGTGCGGAGGTACGCTGCTCGGGCCGGAAGCTGCAAGCTAACCGTCCGCCCATTGTCGCCGGAAGCGATCTGTCCCCCTTGCGCCGGGGAGAAAGCAGCGAGGCCGGGACCCCGCACGCCCCGCGTGTGGTGCCCCGGCCCCCGGAACTGCTGTGGCTCCAGCGCGTCAGTCGCTCAATCAGCCCGGTAGGGGGCGTTGTTCGAACCCGGCTCGCCGATCCCCTTCGACTCCGGGGAGTCGAGCGGTGCGGCGACGTGGTCGCTCTTCGGGACGCCGGTCGGGGCGATCGGGGCGCCGCCGGTGCGATCACCCTTGGTGGTCTTCTTCGCGCGCGAGCGGCGCTCGGCGAGGCCTTCGGTGTCCTCGGCGGCGTTCGCGAGCGCGGCCTGCTCGGAGAGCCACTTCTCCTGGAGCTCCGTGTGCGGATCGGCATGGCGGTCGATCTCCGCCGACGAGCCCTGGCGGCGCGCGCCGGTGCCCACCTGCTGCCCTTCCCAGCGCGCGGTGTTCAGCGCGTCGTCGCCCCCCGCATAGCGCTCGAAGTTCTCCTCGAGCTGCTCTTCTTCTTCCCCGACGTTGAGCCTGTTGACGACCGTGTCGACGCCAACGACGCCGCGGGCGAGCGTCACCGCGTGCTCGGCCTCTTCCTCGGTCTCGACCCAGCCGGCGAGCTCGATGATCCCCTCGCCGATCTCGCCGATGTCGACCGCGCGCTCGCTGAGGATCGGGTCGTTCATGTACGCCTCGAGGACGT
>DASSZC010000453.1:0-2104 GCA_035702925.1 Gemmatimonadaceae bacterium
CGCGCATGGTGCAGGACCTCCTCGACGTCGCGAAGTTCGAGTCGGGGCGGCTCGGCATCGACAAGCGCTCGGTCGAGGTCGCGCCGCTCGTCAACGAGGCGATCGACATGCTGCGGCCGCTCGCCGTCGAGCGCGCGCTCCGGCTCGAGGCGTCAGTGGTCGACGACCTGCCACCAGTCGCCGCCGATGCGGGGCGTGTGCTGCAGGTGTTCTCGAACCTGATCGGCAACGCGATCAAGTTCACCCCGGCCGGCGGGCGGATCGTCATCCGCGCCGAGCCCGTGAGCGGGCAGACGCGATTCTCGGTGACCGACACCGGCCCCGGGATCTCCCCGGCGCACCTGCAACAGGTGTTCGGCCGGTTCTGGCAGGCGGACGCGAACGACCGCCGCGGAATCGGCCTCGGGCTCGCCATCGCGAAGGGGATCGTCGAGGCGCACGGCGGGCGGATCTGGGTGGAGAGCGAGCTCGGTCAGGGGACGACGTTCTACTTCACGCTGGCCGGTGGCGCGGACACGCGCCGGTCGGAGAGCGCGATCCGCGTCTCGGCCCCGGCCGCTGCACTGCGGAGCAGCGGCGCGGGGGGAGAGCGGGTCGTCTCGCGTTAGGCAGCGCTACTGCGAGGCGCAGCAGCCGGCGCCGCAGTCTACCCAGTTGCTGAGGAGCGCGAGCGGCGTCAGCGTTGGCGATGACGGAGACGACGGCACGCCGAACCCCACGGCGTGAACGTACGCCTCGAGGCTCGCTTCGTGGCGGTTGGGCACCACGCGATCGCCGCGGAAGCTGTAGGACGATTCGGCAGCGCTCTCGGGGCAGGTCCAGAACTTCGCGCGCGCCGGGCGCCCGGGGCGGTCCGGGTGGTTACAGCGCGTGTACGGCCGGCTGGTGGTGACGTAGGCAATTGCCGGCGGGCCCGGCGCGTACGTCCGGATGAAGAAGCGCGAGCGCGGGATCCCGGCGCTGTCGACGACCATCCACCACGTCTTGCGCTGTGCGGGGTATCCATAGTTGACCGCATCGCGATCCCCCGGCGCGTCGTTGATGATGCGCGCCACGACCATCCCGAAGGGGGGGAGGTCGCGGATCTCCCGCTTGTTCATTCCCGCCTCTGGCTGAATCAATACGTGGGCGCTGTCCGTTCCGGTGCACTTCGGCTTCCCGGCAATGCTGCCATGGACGCAGCCGACGTTCGCGGTCTGGGTGTTCCAGCCACCAGTCTTGTACCTGAGCGAATTCAGGTAGGTCACCAACTCGTGATCGGTCATCGAGTCGATGTTCTTCGGCAGCCCGGGCGTCTTTCGGGAGTAGATCAGCGTATCCCCGCTGGTGTTGCGAAGGGCGAGGGGGGGCTTTCCGTCGCGCTCCGCTTCGTTCTCCGCTACGTCCGTGAGCAGCCCGTCGATGGTCGGCTCGCTCGCTACGGTCGTCACCTTCCTGCAATTCCCGCCGACAACGGTGAACACCATCACGGCCAGCATCGCCGTGACCCGGGACATCCTCGTTCGCGCCATGATCATACCTCCAGCAGGGGTGGTGCTGCCTAACGTCCGCTTCTGGCGGCGTCCGCCGCCGCGCACTTCCCGGCAAAACCGCAGAGCCGCCGCACGTATGGCTGCAGCTCCGGATCTGCTTGCGCCCACAGCACCGCGACCGCTGCCCCCCACCGGGCCGCCGTCGCCCTGTCCCCGGTCGCCGCGGCGAGCTCCGCGCGCAACCCCATCGCCCGCACCAGTGCCGCGCTGTGCGCCGGATAATCGAGCACGTACGCGCCTAACGTCGGCAGCGCCTCGAGTGACCGGTCGAGGTGCCTGATCGCGCCCGCCGTGTCCCCGAGGAAGCTGAACATCCAGCTCTCCATGTAGGTGTAGTCCATCGACGTGTCGCCGGGACGGTCGAGCGATCGCGCCGCTGCCAGGCTGTCATAGATCGCGTGGAATGCGCGCAGGTCGTGGACGGCGAGTGCCTGTTCGAGCATGACCAGCTTGTCCTTCGCTGGATCGATCCCGAGCAGCGCGGACGCCCCGACGCATGGCATCGCGACCGCGAGGGGGCGCCGCAGCAGGACACCGCGGACGATCACCCGCCGTTTCGGATCAGGGATGTA
>DASSZC010000476.1:0-2017 GCA_035702925.1 Gemmatimonadaceae bacterium
GCCGCCAGGGGTGCCCCGCCAGGGAGCGAAATCGTACACGACGTAATCGAAGCCGCCGGCCTGCAGCCGGCGGACGAGGGCATCGCCGTCGTGGATGCGGGACCAGTCGACCTCCGCGCTGGTTGCGGGATCGGCGCGGCGGTAGTAACGGTCGAGATAGTACGTCTCACCGGAGCGGGCGATCACGAGGATCTTCGCGTCGCGAGCCGTGTTCGCGTCGAGCCAGCGGTAGACGGGATAGTACCAGGTGCTCGCGCGAAGCGCGGCGCGGCCGCCGGTCGCGAGCGTCCGGAGATCGAGCGCGATCCCGGCGCCGGCATAGGTGCCTAACGCGACCAGGCCGGCGCCAAGCACCGCGCGCGCAGCCAGCCGCAGCCTGCCCGCGTCGACCACCTCGAGCTCGCGAAGCGCGAGGAGCAGCGCGGGACCGACGAGGTACCCAGCGAAGCGCGGGTAGAGCATCGGTTGCGCCAGCACCCAGACGCCGCAAAAGAGAACGCAGAACAGCGCGACGCGGCGGGTCGACCTCGCTCCCGCGCCGCGAGCGCGAAACGCCCCGACGATGACGACGACGAGCAGGATGGATATTGGTGCCACCATTGGATCGGTGAGCAGCCGCCACGCCGCCGCTCCCACGGCTGGCAGCGAGAGGATGCCGTGCCAGCTGCGTGCGCAGAATGCGCCGACGGTGGAGACATAGTCACCGCTCGAGGACGTCGACCGCAGGGGCCAGACCGGATTGCCGAAGCGCACCGCGTTGGCGAGGAAGAAAGGCGCCGCGAGCAGCCAGGCGAGCACCGCCCCCTCGATGAAGCCGAGCAGGGTGATCCAGCGGTCGGAGTGCGCGAGCCAGGCAACCGCGACGATCGTCGCGGCGAGGCCGATCGCGACGGCCTGATACCGGGTGCCGACCGCGACCCAGGCGGCGAAGCCTAACGCTGTCGCTTCCCCGAAGCCGGCGCCGGTGGCGTCCGGGGTGTGGCCGGCGAGGAGGAGGGCGACGACGAGCGCGGCGAGCACCGTGAAGACGTCGGCGGTGGGAGTCGTCGCCGTCCACCGCGCGAGCGCCGAGAGGGCGACGACGGTGAGCAGGAGGAAGCCGGTGGTGCCGACCCGTCCTGCGCCGCGCTGGCCGACGATCGCCGCGAGTACCACGGTCCACGCGCCGGCATTCACCACCTGCGCCGCGGCGGGGAGGTGGAAGTGAACGAACGGGAGAAAGGTGGACTGCCAGGCGAATGGAAAGGCGTAGTGCGCGATCGACATCGCCGCCCATCGCCCCTCACGATCGATCTGCGCGAGGTGGGCGAGGTGATAGCGAAGAGCGTCGGTGTCGCGCGGAGGCATCGTCGCGTCGAACAGGTAGATCGCCGCGACGGCGATCGAGATCGCGAGCGTCCAGCGGTTCGTCCGTGCCAGCTCCACCAGCGGGGCGAAGAGCCGGCGGAGCTCCATCGCCGTCTGCCGTCCGCGGAAGGCCACCGCCAACACCATGGCGATACCGTCGATGACGAAAGCGGCATCGCGCCAGCCCGCCCAGAGCAGTGAGGCGTACATCGCCCCCAGGGCAGCGCCGGCGGCGAGGAGGGCGAGCGGCACCGTCAGCCAGGGCGCCCGCCGCCGGCGGAGGAGCGCGCGGCCAAGCGCGGTCAGGGCGAAGAGCCGGAGGACCCCAAGGGCGATGGCGAGGAAGGCCGTCAGCATGGGAGAGAGTGATGATGGGATGCTGCCCGGCTCCGGGACCCGCGCTCCGTCCTGCCTTGACTGTACGCCTTCGCTCGCCTAACTTTCGCCCCGACAACAAGCTAAGCAGGACACCTCGCGGTGTCCTCACCCTCTGGCCCTCGCGTTTCTCCGCGGGGTGTGCTGCAGGAGTCAACGTGGATCACTCGGCCTTCCCGCTGATGGGGAAGGAGTGTGCCGTACGCGGACTCCCCAGCGGGTCCGCGTTTTTGTTTTCTCCTCTGCGAGGGTAACGGTTATTCAGGACACCACGAAGCGCGTTCGCGTCAACCGA
>DASSZC010000436.1:0-37275 GCA_035702925.1 Gemmatimonadaceae bacterium
AGCCCGCGTACTTGATCTCCAGCTCCGCCGTCACCGCGGCGTCGATGGGAATCAGCTCGTCGATTCCCGCCGCGCGCAGCAGGTCGAGGAGCGTCACCCCCTGCCGCCGCGCGACATCGACGATCTTCACGGCGTGCGCGAGCGGCGCACTTCGCGCTGCTTCGAGCAAAGACGCCGCCTGTTCCGGGCGGATCGACGTGCTCTCGGCCAGCGCGCGGGCGCGATCCTCGGCCTCCAGCCGGGCGCCGACGAGCCGCTGCTCTCCTTCGCTGAGCGCCCCTCGCTCGATCGCGACAGGTGCGAGCCGGCGCAGTGCGTTGTCCTGCCGCACCGTCAGGCGGAATTCCGAGCGCGAGGTGAAGAGGCGGTATGGTTCGTCCACGCCGCGCGTCACGAGGTCGTCGACGAGCACGCCGATGTATGACGAGGCGCGGCCGAGTATGAGCGGCGGCTGCTCGAGCACGCGCAACGCGGCGTTGTAGCCCGCGACGACGCCCTGCCCTGCTGCCTCCTCGTAGCCCGTGGTCCCGTTGATCTGGCCGGCGAGATAGAGACCGCCGAGCGCGCGAAGCTGGAGCGTCGCGTCGAGCTGCGTCGGTGGATAGTAGTCGTACTCGATCGCGTAGCCGGCGCGAGTCATTCGCGCCGACTCGAGTCCCGGAACAGCGTGCAGCATCTGCAGCTGCACGTCGACCGGGAGCGAGGTCGAAAGCCCGTTCACGTACAGCTCGCGCGTGTCGTGGCCTTCCGGCTCGAGGAAGATCTGGTGTCGCTCCGCATCCGGGAAGCGAAGGATCTTGTCCTCGACCGACGGGCAGTAGCGCGGACCGCGCGAGCCGATCGCGCCCCCGTACATCGCCGAGCGGCCGATGTTGTCCCGGACCACCGCCTTCGCCTCTTCCCCGGCGAAGGTGATCCAGCATGGGAGCTGCGCCGGATGCCGCGTCGTCTCGGCGACGCGACGCGGCGTCGCCCAGAAGTGCGACCACGAGTAATCGAACGCGTCGATCTCGCTCTCCTGGCGGTCGAGCTTCGAGTAGTCGACGGAGCGTCCGTCGATGCGCGGCGGCGTTCCCGTCTTGAAGCGCGCGACCTCGAGCCCGATCGACTCGAGCTGCTCGGCGAGATGGATGGCCGATGGCTCGCCCGCGCCGCCGCCGGCGATCTTCGTCTCGGTGCCGATGTGGATGCGTCCGCGAAGGAAGGTGCCGGTCGTCAGCACCACGGCCCGCGCGGCGAAGCGCCGCCCCTCGAGGGTCTCGATACCGCGGACAGATCCCGCGCCCTCGTCGATGAGCAGCCGTGCGACCGTCCCCTGGATCGTGTCGAGCCCCGGCTGCTCCTCGAGGAGCGAGCGAACGGCGCGGCGATAGAGCCCGCGATCGCATTGCGCGCGCGGTGCCCAGACGGCCGGACCCTTCCCGCGGTTGAGCATGCGGAACTGCAGCGTCGCCAGGTCTGTTGCGCGAGCCATGATGCCGCCCAGTGCATCCACCTCGCGCACGACGGTTCCCTTCGCGACCCCACCGATCGCCGGATTGCACGACATCTGGCCGATCGTCTCGAGCGCGCTCGTGACGATGGCGACGCGCGCGCCTAACCGTGCGGCGGCGACCGCCGCCTCGGTGCCGGCATGGCCGGCACCGATCACGATGACGTCATACGCCGCTTCGGCCGCGTCGAGACGGGTCATCGGATTCCGGTGAGGTGAGGAAAGCGAGCGCAGCGCATGGGTCGAAAGCTATACACCGAAGGCACGCAGAGGTACACAGCGAAGTCCGCGAAGCATGAAACGCGGTGGCGACGGCGGAATCGAGTGGTTATGCTGCGCGATCCCGAGCGAGGAGAGAGGACGATGCCGCTGCAAGCGCCCGCAGGTGCCCCGACGATGATCATCCGCCGCCCCGCGTTCGAAGCATCCGGGCTGACGCGCGCGATGATCGATGCGCGGCTCAACCTCACTGCCGACGAGTTCCGGGTCGAGGGAGAGCTCGTGGCGATCGGCCCGATCCACGAGGAGCCGTCGCTGGTCGCGCTGATCGAGGAGCTGGAGGGGCTGGGGCTGCGCTACTTCGACGACTTCTTCGAGCTGAGCGGCAACTGGCCCGAGTGGCTAAAATTATTCGCAATGGGAGAATAATTCGCCGGCTTCGGCGTATTGCGAAGCAGGCCGTCCCACCCGCACTCGAAGCACCAGCTGGTCCGGAACCAGGGCATGAGCAGGTTCCACCCGCGCGACTGGACACGCACGGTCACGGCGTTGCAGTTGGGACAGCGAACGCCATCAGGGAGGATACAGAGGAAAAAGACCGTCGCGGCGATGATCCGCAGGATGAAGAATCCCACGAAGATCACGCCAAACCATGCAGCGTCCGTCATCCAACCCTTCCTTCCGCCCGCGACTGGGCGGACATCCGCCTGCCAGGACCGTCAGAGTCGCCGTTCGACGACCGACCACGCCTCGACGTACGCAGCCCCGTTCTCGACGCGTTCGATCACAACCTCCGAGCCTGGCGCGAGAGCGGTGCCTTCGAGGCTGTGGGCACGCAGCACGTGGGTCGCGCCCCCTTCCTCGTATGAGATCTCATATGCACTCGGCGCGCCAGCGGCGTCGGCGATGATCCGGGTCACTCGAGCCGGGTGCCCCTGCAGGACGTAGCGCTCATCGACGACTTCACCGGCCACGGCGGGGAGTGCCCAACGTGCGACGAGAAGGACCGCGCCGACGACCCCGAGAGCCCCGGCGGTCGTCGCGATTACGAAGACCGCGGCGGTGCCGAGCGAGCTGTATCGATGAAGCAGGTACCCCACCGCGCCGGACACCGTCGCGAAGGCAGCGACGTTCGGGACAGTCAGGCGGGCGCCGATCGTGGGCGCACCGGTGGCAGATTGGCGCTTCCGTTCGACACCGAACAACATCGCGCCGACCGCGAGGACGAGACCAGCGAGAAAGAGACCGAGAAAGAGATGCGTGGATTCCACTTCAGCGCTCGAGGTTGGTGCGGAAGAACTTGATGGTCGTCGGCCACGCCGCGCGGGCCGCGGCCAGGTTGGCTCCGTTCATCTGATCCTGCCCGCGCAGGAAGCCGTGGCCGGCGCCGGCGAAGCTGTAATGAGTGTACTCCTTGCCGAGCGCGCGCATCGCCGAATCGGCGGGAGGAATCGTCGCGCCGACACGAGCATCCTCCCCCCCGTAGAGGCCGAGCACCGGGGCGCGCACGGACGCGAGGCTCGCTGACGCCGGCGACGTTCCATAGTACACGACCGACGCTCCTAGCGCGGGCGAGTGAACGGCGTGCTGGAAGGACACGCTCCCTCCCCAGCAGAAGCCGACGACCCCATAGCGCGGGAGCGCGGCGGGGAGCGCCATTCCATAGGAAGCAGCGGCGTCGATCTGGCGCTGCACCACATCCATATCTAGGGTACGGATCGCCGCGGTCGCGACCTGCGAGGGAACGGTGTCGGGAGGAGTCACCGCGACCTTGCCCGTCAGGAAGTCCGGGGCGATCGCGATGAAGCCATCCGCCGCCAGCTGGTCGGCGACACTGCGAATCCAGGTGCTCAGACCGAAGATCTCGTGGACGACGATCACGACCGGCGCCTTCGTGCTTCGCTGGGGATACACCACCCACAGCCGAAGCGAGTCTCCCGCCTGCGGTCCGGACTTTATGGTCACCCACTCGCCATGACGCGGCGAGCGCGCGAGCCGCGCGGCCGCGGTCGTCGCGCCGGGAGCGATGGTCGAATCATCGGCGACCGCAGCGGCCGGAGCCACCGCGGCCGGCACGCCCATCGTATCGTGATCGTGGGCACCCGCCCTGGCGGCGTTCTGCACGCAGCCCGCGGTGAGCATGAGTGCCGCGGTGACGAACGACGCTGGGAGAAGCCTGGGAATTTGACGCATCGGAAGCTCCGGGCTTTGGCGAAATGGCGAGCGTCGCGGGAGAACGGCGCGCGCCAGCTGATCTTAGTGCCGCTCCCCGCGCGGCGCGAGCGATCCTCGCTCCTGAAGATTGGGCGGGACGAGCCCGCCGCGGCGGAGTGAGCTCGATTAAGTTGAAGCTCCTATGGAAGTCCAGATCTTCGGGGTGAAGAAGAGCGCCGACACGCGAAAGGCGCAGCGGTTCTTCGCCGAGCGCCGGATCAGGGTCCACTTCGTCGACCTGACGGAGCGGGCCGCGTCGCCGGGGGAGTTGCGGCGGTTCCAGCAGAAGTTCGGCGTGACCGCGCTGATCGACAAATCAGCGAAGCGTTATGCGGAGCTCGGGCTCGGGAGCTCGCGGATGGGAGACGAGCGCTGGATGCAGTTGCTCGCCGACGAGCCGCTGCTCCTGCAGATGCCGCTCGTGCGAAATGGAAATCAGTTGACAATCGGGGCTGCGGAGGCCGTGTGGAAGGAGTGGTGCGGGAAGTGACTGGTAGCGGAGCATGAGCCTCATCGCGCTCTCCGGGGTCGGCGTCGAGTTCGGCGCGACGACGCTGTTCAAGGACATCACCTTCACGATCGCCCGTGGCGACCGTTGGGGGATCGTCGGCCGGAACGGCATCGGGAAGACGACGCTCTTCAAGCTGATCACCGGGGCCCAGCAGCCGACCAGCGGCCAGGTCGCGCGCTCCGGAGCGGCGCGCATCTCCCTTCTCGAGCAGCACCGCACCTTCGAGGGGGCGGCGACGGTGTGGGCGGCCGCCGCCGGCCCCTTCGCCGAGCTGCTCGCGCTCGAGCAGTCGCTCGCCCACCAGGCCGAAGCGTTAGGCAGCAACCCCTCCGACCAGGCGATGGCGAAGTACTCGCGCGACCTCGAGCGCTTCCAGCACGAGGGAGGCTACGAGGTCGCGGCGAAGGTGGACTCGGTTCTTCATGGCCTCGGCTTCGATCCGGAGAAGGCGCGCAGCCAACCGCTATCGCAGCTGAGCGGGGGCGAGCGTGGCCGGCTCGGGCTCGCCCAGCAGCTCGCCGCACCGGCGGACATCCTCCTCCTCGACGAGCCGACGAACCACCTCGATCTCGAGACCACGGCGTGGCTCGAGGAATACCTGCGCGGGCTGGAGGCGACGGTCGTCGTCGTCAGCCACGACCGCGCATTCCTCGACGCGATCGCCGACCACATCCTCCACTTCGAGAACGGCACGGCGTATCCCTACACCGGCAGCTACGAGGACTTCGTCACCCAGCGGACGGAGCGGCGTCTCGCCGACCAGCGCGCGTACGACAAGCAGCGCAAGGTGATCGCGGCCGAGGAGGATTACATCCGCCGCAACATCGCCGGCCAGAACACGAAGCAGGCGAAGGGGCGGCGGAAGCGCCTGGCGCGCATGCCGCGCCTGGGCGGCGTCGCGGGTGAGGGGGGCGTGATGTCGCTCGCCCTGCGCGCCGCCGAGCGCGGGGGCGACCAGGTGGTCGTCGCCGAGCATGTCGACGTCGCGGTCGAGGGGCGCACCCTGCTCCGCGACTTCTCGGCGCGCGTGGTGCGCGGCGACGTGATCGGGTTGATCGGGCCTAACGGTGCCGGGAAGACGACGCTGCTGCGGACGATCGTCGGCGAGCGGCCACCGCAGAAGGGCGAAGTGCGCGTCGGCGGGTCGATCAACCTGGCCTACTACGACCAGCAGCTCGGCAACGTCCCGATGGGGAGGACGCTCTACGACGTCATCGCCGACCTGCGTCCGACCTGGGGACGCGGCCCGATCCAGGGGCACCTCGGCCGGTTCGGCTTCTCCGGCGACAGCGTGCTGCGGACGACGAACGTCCTCTCCGGCGGCGAGCGGGCGCGGCTCGCGCTGGCGATCATGATGCTCACCGGTGCGAACCTCCTCGTCCTCGACGAGCCGACGAACCACCTCGACGTCGAGTCGATCGAGGTCCTCGAGGAAGCGGTCGAGGGCTACGACGGCACGGTCATCCTCGTCAGTCACGACCGCGCCCTGCTCCGCGCGCTGGTCAAGCGGGTGTGGGTGCTGCACCACGAGCACATCACCGATTTCCCCGGGACCTTCGAAGAGTGGGAGACGGCGAGCGCGGAGCGCGCGCACGCCGCATCGGTGACCGCGGCGGAGGAAGCGGAGCTGCGCCGCGTGCACGAGCGCCAGAAGACGGCTCGGAAGAGCGAGACGCGCGACAAGGACAGCAAGGGCGCACGCGACGCAAAGCGCGCGGTCGAGGCCGCGGAGGCCGAGGTCTCGAAGCACGAAGCACGCGTCGGCGAGCTCACGCGTAAGCTCGAGGACCCGGAGCTCTACACGACCACCGAGGGAACGAAGAAGGCCAAGTCGTTAGGCGGCGAGCTCGATGCAGCGAAACGGGCGCTCGACAAGGCGATCGCCGCCTGGGAGAAGGCGGTAGAGACCGCGGAGCGGGCGACGGCCTAGAACTCCCCGATGAACCCGATCTCCGGCTCGAGCTTGTAGCCGAACTTCGACTCGACGCTCTGCTGGGCGTGGGCGATGAGGGCGCGGACGTCCCTGGCAGTGGCGTGGCCGAGGTTGACCAGGATGTTCGCGTGGATGTGCGAGATCTGGGCGTCGCCGATGCGATAGCCCTTCAGCCCGCACTGGTCGATGAGCCGTCCCGCGCCGATCCCTTCGATCTTCTTGAACACCGAGCCCGCGCTCGGATGCCAGTCGAGCCAGGGGTGCTTTCCCCCCCGCCAGCTGAGGTTTTCCTGGGCGATGCGGTGAAGCACCGCGGGATCTGCCCTTGTCAGCTGGAAGGTTGCCGAGAGCACCACGTCCTGCCGGTGATGAAGGATGCTCTCGTCGTAACCGAACTGCATGTGGTCGTGATCGACCATCACGCGCTCATTCTGCTCGGTGAGCAGCTCGGCCTCGAGGAAGACCTCGGCGATGAACATCGTCCGCTCGCGCTCGGGCGCGGGGGACAGGAAGTGCAGGTTCTGCCAGATCGCGCCGCCGATCGTGCTCGGGATGCCGACGTAGTGCTCAAGCCCCGACCAGCCGCGCGCGAGCGTCTCCTTGATGACATCGGCCACCGTCGCGCCACTCTCGACCCACAGCTTGCCATCATCAGCGAACGAAAAGTGCCGAGCGGTGTTTCGAATGACGAGACCGCGGAAGCCGCGGTCGCCGATCAGGATGTTCGCCCCGAGGCCGAGCACGAAGAAGGGGACGCCGACCTCGCGCGCGGCGATGATCGCGTTGGCCAGCTCGTCGGCCGACGTCGCCTCGAAGAAGAGATCGGCGGGTCCGCCGATCTTGAAGGTCGTGTATTGCCCGAGGGGGACGTCGCGCCGGGCGCGGCCCTGCGGGAGGCGCGCGGCAAGCGCGTCGAGCATATTCAGCGTGGTCTGTGGCATGACAGTCATAATGAAACGACGATGATCCCTGCTAGAAAGTCCCAAGCGATTCGTCACGCGACCGCGCTGGCCGCCTCCCTCGCACTCGCCATTTCCGCGGCGCCGGGTCGCGTGCGCGCGCAGGCCCACTTGGCGACGACCGCCGCGACCGCGGCGACCGCGCAGCGAGCCACGCTCGAGAAGGTGATCAAGCGGCAGGTGCTCCCGAACGGGATGGAAGTCATCGTCGCCGAGAACCACGGGGTGCCGCTGGCGACGATCGAGATCGACGTCCGGAACGGCGCCTTCACGCAGGCGCCGGGCTTCGAAGGCCTCGCCCACATGTACGAGCACATGTTCTTCAAGGCGAACGCCGACCTTCCCGAGCCGGAAGCGTTCGTCGATCGCGCCGGGGAGCTCGGCGCGGTGTTCAACGGGACGACGACCGAAGAGCGCGTGAACTATTACGTCACCCTGCCGAGCGACAGCCTGCGCGGGGGGATCCAGTTCATCGCCGCCGCACTGCGCCGCCCCCTGTTCCGCTCGGACGAGCTGGAGCGGGAGCGCCAGGTCGTGCTCGGCGAGTATGATCGTGCCGAGTCGAATCCCTTCTCCGCCCTGATGAATGAGACGGGGAAGATTCTCTGGGGCAGCGCCTGGTCGCGGAAGGATGCACTTGGCGAGCGGCCGGCGATCCTCGCGACGACACCGACGAAGCTTCGTGAGATCCAGCACAAGTACTACGTCCCGAACAACAGCGCCCTCATCGTGACGGGCGACGTCAATCCGGACAGCGTCTTCCGGGCGGCACGCGACGCGTTCGGCGACTGGCCGCGCGGTGCGGACCCCTTCGTCGCCGACCCGATTCCCCCGGTGCCGCCGCTCACGGCGAGCAAGGGAAAGGTGATCGAGGCACCGATCGGGACGATCATCGTGCTGATGCAGTGGCAGGGACCGAGCGTCGGAAAGGATCCGCAGGCGACGTACGCGGCAGACGTGTTTTCCGACGTGCTGAACCAGCCGAACTCCGGGTTCCAGAAGCGGCTCGTCGACAGCGGCCTGTTCCAGGCGGTCGGCGTCAACTACTACACGCTGAACCAGGTCGGACCGATCAGCATCAGCGGGACGACGACTCCCGACAAGCTGAAGGCCGCGCTCGGGGCGCTCGACAAGGAGATCGCGCGCTTCGACGATCCCGGCTACTTCACCGCCGCCGAGCTGGCGCCGGTCAAGCGGCAGCGGATCGTCGGAACGGCGATGGGGCTCGAGCGGGCATCGGGGTTCGCGCACACCATCGGCTTCTGGTGGAGCGTGGCGAGCCTCGAGTACTACCTCGGTTACGGCGACAACATGGCGGAGCAGACGACGAAGGACCTGAACGATTACGCGGCGCGATACATCGTGGACAAGCCACGAGTGGTCGGCGTCATGATCGATCCAGACTCGCGGCGCCGGATCGGGCTGACCGACAGCGACCTCCTCGCGGCGGGGGGCGGACGATGAGCGTGTTCGCGAAAGTCCTCGCGCGCCGGTTGCTGCTGCGTGGGGCCGCCGCGGCGGTACTCTGCGTGAGCGCTGTCGCCGGCGCGCGCCCGGCGCGCGCCCAGGGCACGGCGCCGGCTACGCCTGACGGCGCGAGCGCGAAGGCGTCGGGGCCGACGACCACGGACTTCATGGTCGATGGGGTACACGTCGTCCTCCGCCAGACGACGGCGAACGACGTCGTCGCGGCGAACCTCTACCTCCTCGGCGGGACGAGACAGCTCACTCCCGAGACGCAGGGAATCGAGGCGATGCTCCTCATCGCGTCGGAGCGTGGAACGAAGCGCTTCTCGAAGGACGCGCTCCGCGCGCTGACGGCGCGGCTCGGCAGCGACATCGTCATCGACCCGGCGGTGGACTGGTCGATGATCGGGGCGCGCTCGCTGCGCGACAGCTTCGACTCGACGTGGATGGTGCTCGCCGACCGGGTGACCGCGCCGCGCCTCGACTCGGCCGAGGTCGAGCGCGTCCGCGAGCAGATCCTCAGCGACGTCAGCACGCGCCGCGATTCGCCGGACGCGCTCGTCGCGGCGCTCGCCGACAGCGCGACGTGGCAGGGTCACCCCTATGCCCTGCAGCCGTTAGGCACGATGGAGAGCATCACGCGCATCACGCTCGCCGACCTGAAGAAGTACGAACGCGAGCAGATGGTCACCTCGCGCATGCTCCTGGTGGTGGTCGGCAACGTCGATCGCGCGAAGATCGAGCAGCTGGTGCACGCGACGATCGGCAAGCAGCCGCGCGGCAGCTATCGCTGGACCCCGCCGCCGACGCTGCCGACCGGAATGCCATCGCTCACCATCGCCCCGCGCTCGCTGCCGACGAACTACCTGCTCGGCTATTACGCGGGCCCACCGGCGTCGAGCTCCGACTATCCGGCGCTGCGAGTCGCGACCGCGGTGCTCTCGGGACGCCTGTTCTCCGAGATTCGCAGCCGGCGGAACCTCACCTACGCGGTGGACGCGCCGTTCGTCGAGCGGGCAGCGTCGGCCGGGGGGCTCTACGTCACGACCACGGTGCCGGACACGACGCTCGCCCTCATGCGCGCCGAGGTGAAGCGCCTGCAGGAAGACGAGATCGATCCGTCGGGGCTGGAGCGGCTCGTCCAGCAGTTCATCACGGAATACTTCCTCAACAACGAGACCAACGCGGCGCAGGCGGATTTCATCGCCCGCGCGGTGCTCTATCGCGGGAGCGCGCTGGCGGCGGACCGGTTCGTCGACGAGCTCCGTGCCGTCCGCCCCGAGGACGTGAAGCGCATCGCGCGCACCTACATGCGCGGAGTGCGCTTCGCCTACGTCGGCGATCCGGCGCAGGCGCCGCGGCGGGCCGAAGCGGGGTTCTGAGCGGTTACGCCGCCGTCAGGCGGCGCCGCCGGCTCGCGCCTGCAGCTCGGCACGCACCGCGTCGAGGGAGAGACCGAGCGCACGGAGCGCGACGAGGGTGTGGTAGATGATGTCCGCCGCCTCCGCCGTGGCGCGCGGCGCATCGCCGTCGGCGCAGGCGACCGCGAGCTCGGCGGCTTCCTCGCCGAGCTTCTTCAGTCTCAGGTTGCGATCGGCGAGCAGCTTGCGCGTATAGCCCTTGCCCGCCTCCCCCTGTTCGGCGGCGCGCTGGGCGATCGTCCGGTCGAGGGCGCCTAACGCGTCGGCGCCGTGCGCGGTCTCGCCGAAGCAGGACCGGGCACCGGTGTGGCAGGCGGGGCCAGCCGGCGCAACGCGGGCAAGGATCGCGTCGCTGTCGCAGTCAGCGGAAAGCGAGACCACCCGCTGGGTGTTGCCGCTGGTCGCTCCCTTGTGCCAGAGGCCCCGCGTGCGCGAGCGGTAATGCATCTCCCCCGTGGCGATGGTGCGCTCGAGTGCCTCACGGTCGGCGTGGGCAACCATGAGGACGATGCCGCTCGTCGCATCCTGGGTGACGACGGTGACGAGCCCGCCGCCCTTGGCGAAGTCCAGCACGTCGAGATCAAGCACGGGTGACTCCAGCTCCAAGAATCGTGCGCGCTTCACGGGCGAGCGCGGCGTTGGTGGCGATGGCGCTTCCGCCAAACCCGGTCGCGCGCCCACTCCAGTCGGTGAACACGCCACCGGATTCGGTGATGATCGGGTACAGTGCGGCGGTGTCCCACGGTCCGACGATCCCGTCGACCATCACCTCGGCGCGTCCGGTCGCGACGAGCAGGTAGCCGTAGCAGTCTCCCCACGAACGGGCGACCGCGCTCCGCGCGGCGAGCGAACGCCAGCCTTCGAGATGCTGCGGGGTCTGACGGAAGCGCTCATCGGTAGTCAGGACCGTCGCGTCAGCGAGCGTCGCAACTGATGAGACCTGGCACCGCGCGCCGTTCGACCAGCAGCCGGCACCCGATGCGGCGGCGATCATCTCGCCGACGGCGGGAAAGTACGCCGCGCCGGCGACGACCTCTTCCCCCATGGCGATGGCGACGAGCGTTCCCCAGAGCGGAACCCCGCGGACGAAGGTCTTCGTCCCGTCGATCGGGTCGACGATCCACCGATATTTCGAGCCGGCTCCCGTTTCGCCCTGCTCCTCGCCGAGTATTCCGTGATCGGGGTAGCGGCGACCGATCCACTCGCGCGCGGCCTGCTCCGCCTCACGGTCGGCGATGGTGACGGGGGATCCATCGGTCTTCCACTCGACAGCGACGCCGCGGCGGAAATGACGAAGCGCGGCATCGCCGGCGATGCGCGCGACCTCGGTGACCGCCTCGAGAAGTTCGTTTTTCGCGGGCGCGGCGGCGGTCGTGGTCATGCAGCCCTCCGCACCGGCACGTGGTGCGCGGCGAGCAGCGCCTTGATCTCACCGACCGTCGTGACCCCGTCGTGGAGGATCCCGGCGACCAGCGCCGCGTCGGCGCCGCCGCTGCCTAACGCGTCGAGGACGTGGTGAGCGTCCCCCGCCCCTCCGGAGGCGATCACCGGCACGTTCACCGCATCGGCGACCGCGCGAGTCAGCTCGAGGTCGTACCCGATGCGCGCACCGTCGCGATCGATGCTGGTCAGCATGATCTCCCCGGCGCCGCGCGCGACGCACTCGCGCGCCCAGCTAACGGCGTCGAGCCCGGTCGCGACGCGGCCGCCGCGGGAGTACACATGCCAGCCGTCACCTTCTCGCCGGGCGTCGATGCTGGCGACGACGCACTGCGCGCCGAAGCGATCGGCCGCCTCGGTGAGCACCTCGGGCCGTTCGATCGCCGACGAGTTGAGGCTCGTCTTGTCCGCCCCCGCGCGCAGCGCACGGCCGACGTCGTCCGCGGTGCGGATGCCACCGCCGATGGTGAGTGGGATGAACAGTCGTTCGGCGGTCCGCCGCGCGAGGTCGAGAAGGGTCGCCCGCTCCTCCGCGCTGGCCGAGATGTCGAGGAAGACGATCTCGTCGGCGCCCTCGCGCTCATAACGCTCGGCGAGGACCACCGGATCGCCGACATCGCGCAGCGACTCGAACTGCACACCCTTCACGACCCGTCCCCCGGCGACGTCGAGGCAGACGATCAGCCGGCGCGTCAGCACGGCGCAGCCCCGCGGCGCGCTGTCTTCATTCGCTCACCTTCAGTCCGACCGAGCCCTTGGTGCTGAAGACGACTCCGTCGTCGGCGAGCGCGTCGCGAAGGCAGAGGCCCAACGCCTTGAAGCCGGCTTCGACGATGTGATGGCGATCGACGCCGCGCAGCACGCGGATATGCACCGTCGCCATCGCGTTGTCGGCGAAAGAGCGCATCCAGTGATCATACAGCGAGGAGGGGAGCGGTCCGCGATAGTATGGCCGGCCACCGAGATCGACCGCGCACTCGACGAGTGCATCGTCCATCGGGACGACGCGGTGCGCGTAGCGGGCCGCGGTCGATGGCGTGATCTCCCTGACCACGGCACCGACGCAGATCGCGACGTCCTCGATGGTGTGGTGGCGAAGGTCGCCGGTCGCCGCGATCTCGAGGTCGAGCCCCGAGTAGCGGGCGAGCGCAACCATCATGTGATCGAGGAACTCGACTCCCGTCTGCGAGACGCCGAGCCCATTCCCCGGCTTCGCCTCGACGCGGATGCGCGTCTCCTTGGTCTGACGCTCGACGATGCTCATGCCAGGCTCCTCATTCGCAGAACTCCCCGGAGACGGCGCGCGGATCGAGCGCGCCGGTGTACAGCGCCATCCCGATCACCGCGCCGGCGATGCCGCGGTCGGCGAGCGCGCGCAGGTCGTTCATGGTTGTGATCCCGCCCGACGCGAGCACGGGAAACTCGCTCTGCTCGGCGACATCTTCCATGAGGAACAGGTCGGTCCCGCGCATCTGCCCTTCCTTGTGCACCGCGGTGACGAGCACCCCGCCGAGCGGGCTGTCGTTCAACTCGGCGATGACGTCGAAGATGTCGCGGTGCTGCGTCTTCTCCCAACCGTGGGTCACGACGCGCCGCTCACGCACGTCGGCGGCGACGATGATCTCGCCGGGATACTGCGTCGCGATCCCGTGCAGCCACTCCGGCTCCTCGATCGCGCGCGTCCCGACGACGACATATTCCGCGCCATCGCGCAGCAGCCGCTCGATCGCATCCTCGCTTCGCACACCGCCGCCGACCTGGACGAGCATGTCGCTCAGCCCGATGAGGTCGCGAACGATGCGCTCGTTGGAGCCGCGACCGGTCGCCGCGTCGAGGTCGACGACGTGCAGCCGCGTGAACCCGGCATCCGTCCACGCGCGCGCGACACCGGCGGGATCGGGAATCCGGATGCGCTCCGCGTCGTACGAGCCGCCGACGAGTTGCACGCATGCACCTTCACGAATGTCGACCGCTGGTATCGCGATCATCCGAGCGCCTCGGTAACGAGCGCGGCGAGCAGGGCGACGCCCTCACGCGAGCTCTTCTCAGGGTGAAATTGCACGCCGGTCGCGCTCCCCGCGCGTACCGCCGAGGGAAAGCGGTCACCGCCCTCGGTGGTCCACGCCGTGACGACTCGGTCGTCGCGCGGGCGACAGACGTAGCTGTGTGCAAAGTAGGCGACGTCGAGAGGACTTGTAGCGAGGGCGCTCCCCGCGACTGCATCGACGGTGTTCCAGCCGATGTGCGGGATCCGCGGGGACCGGATCCGCTCGACATGCCCGGGGATCACGCCGAGCCCGCGACCGGGCCCCTCGTCACTGTCATCGAAGAGCAGCTGCATGCCGAGGCAGATGCCGATCGTTGGCAGGCCACCTTCGATCGCCGCTCGCGTCTCGGCGAGCGCGGGGGCGAGCCGCTCCGCCGCCGGCTGAAAGGCGCCGACACCGGGAAGCACGAACAGGTCGGCCTCGATCGCCCGGCGCGGATCACTCTCGATGCTGATCGCGTGCCCCGTCTCGGCGAGTGCCTTGCCGAGCGAGTGGAGGTTTCCCGCCCCGTAATCGAACAGCGCGATGCGCATCATCCACCTCCCATCGTGGCGTCGAGCGCGCCGAGCGCGGCCTCGACCATGTCCCACGGTCCGACGCTGATCCGCAGCGCCGATCCACCGCTGATGCGCAGCGCATCGCTGATCGCCGGCAATCCCTCGAACGGTCGCACCGCGACACCGAGCGTGCGCATGTGGCGCGCGCGCGCGTTCGCATTGGTGATCGGGACGAGCACGAAGTTCGCCTCCGAGTGAATGGGCGCGAGATTCCGCCGCTCGAGCTCGGAGGTGAGGCGATCGCGGTTGGCCTTCGCTTCGACGATGTGCTCGCGTGCCCACTCGAGGCCGTCGCCGAGCGCGGCGAGCGCGGCACGCTCGGCGACGGCGTTCACCTTGTACGGTCCGCGCGACTTCTCGACTTCGGCGACGAGCGCCGGTGCGCCGGTCGCGTAGCCGATGCGCAACCCGGCGAGGCCGAACGCCTTCGACATCGTTCGCGCGACGAGCACGCGATCGTTCTCGAGGGCGCTTGGGGACAGGTCCACCGAGGCGAACTCCGCGTACGCCTCGTCGATGATCACGATGCCAGTGGCCCGCTCGACGATGCGCTCGACCGCCGAGCGCGAGAGCGATGCGCCAGTGGGGTTGTTGGGCGAGCAGAGATAGATGATGCGCGCATCGGTCGCGAGCATCGCGTCCGGGTCGATGTCATAGCTCGAGGTCAGCGGGACGGTGACGGACCGCAGCCCGTTCATCCGGGCGAAGATCGGGATCATCGCGAAGGACGGATCGGGCGAGACGATGACGTCCCCCGGTTCGGCGAAGGCGCGGATCGCCGAATCGAGAATGTCATCGGAGCCGCAACCGGTGACCATGCGGTCGTGGGAGACACCAAGGTAGCGCCCGAGCGCTTCCTTGAGCGACGCGGCGTACAGATTCGGATAGCGCGTCACCGTGGAAACCGAGGCCTGGCGAATTGCATCTTCGACAGCCGGGGCGACCCCCCAGCAGTTGGTGTTGTCGCTGAGGTCGACGCGACAGGGCGCACGGTCGGGGGCGTAGAGCTCGATCGTGCGATAGCTCTCACGCGTCAGGCCAGACGATCGGTTCATCTCGCGCTCCATGCTCTGGCCGCGGCAGCGTGTCCGGGAAGTTCTTCCGCATCGGCGAAGATGCCGACGTCACCCGCCAACCGCGCCGCTGCCTCACGGTCGATCCGCTGCCAGGTCGTCCAGCGGACGAAGTCGAGGGTGGACAGCCCCGAGTAGCAGCGAGCGAGTCCGCCGGTGGGAAGGACGTGGTTCGCGCCGGTCATGTAGTCGCCGAACGCGACGGAGCTCGTCGCACCGACGAAGACGGTACCGGCACCGCGCAGCTGGCGAAGTACGCTGTCGGAATCGGCGCAGGCGACCAGCACGTGTTCGGCAGCGATCTCGTTGGCGAGCGCGATCGCCTGCCTCATGTCGTCGGCCTCGAGCACTCCGCCGCGAGCGCCGAGTGCGGCGGCGACGATGGCGCGTCGCGGCGCGGAATCGATCGCAGCGGTGAGCGAAGCATCGATAGCGCTGGACGAACCGACGACGATCGCCAGCACCAGGGTATCCGGGTCGTGCTCGGCCTGCGCGACGAGCTCTCGCGCGACGACGTCGGGGTCGGCCGCCGCGTCGCAGATGATCAGCAGCTCGCTCGGTCCAGCCGGCGAGTCGATGGCGACGTTTCCGGACACCTGCAGCTTCGCCTCGGCGACATACGCGTTCCCCGGCCCGACGATGCGATCGACGCGCGGGACGCTCCCGGTGCCGTATGCCATCGCCGCGATCGCCCCCGCCCCGCCTAACGCGAAGACGCGGTCGACGCCGGCGAGCGCGGCCGCGGCGAGCACCACGGGCGCGGGCTCGCCGCCGGCTTGCGGGGGCGAGCAGAGCACGACCTCGCCGACCCCGGCGACCCGCGCCGGCACCGCGCCCATCAGGACGCTGCTCGGATAGAGGGCACGCCCACCGGGAGCGTAGACACCGACGCGCCCGAGCGGATCCGGACGCCGGCCGATGATGACACCCGGCTCCGTCTCGATCTCCTGCGCCACCGGACGAAAGGCCGCGTGCGCGGTCTCGATATTTCGCGCCGCACGCTCCATCGCCTTCCGCAGCGGCGGCTCGACGCGATCGAGCGCCCGCAGCCATCGGGGACGCGGTACCTCGAGCGCATCGAGGTTGACCCCGTCGAGCTCCACCGCCAGGGCGCGCAGCGCCGCGTCGCCTTCGCGACGCACGCGCGAAACGATCCCCGCCACGCGCTCACGGACGACCGGGTCACTCGACGTCGTCCGCTCGAGCAGCAATCGCCTCGTTGCCTCGCTCATCTCGGCGACCCGCCCCGCCACCGCCCACCGTGCTCGCCCCTCTCTCATCTCTCATTCGGAGTCTCTCTCGTCTCTCATCGCCGTGTCATAGCCAGCATGGCGGAGTGATCTCAAGGCATGAGCCGCTCGATCCTCGTCACGAGGATCCCTTCGGCGCCGAGCGACTTCAGCTCGGCGATCGTGCGATAGACCGTCTTTGCCGGAACGACCGCGTGCACCGCGACGTGAATGCCGCCGTCGAGGATGTCGATCACCGTCGGGCCGTTGAGCCCGGGGATCACCCGGCGCACCGCGTCGAGCGCGGCGCGGGGGACGTTGGCCATGAGGTAGCGCTTCCCGCGCGCGCGGAGCACCGAGTCGAGCGCCATCGTCAGCTCCTCGATCGAGCGCCGGCGGTCGGCGCTCCCCGTCGTCAGCGCGTTAGGCGCGGCGACGAGGCGGGCCGTCGACTCCATGATCGTCTCGACCTCGTGGAGCCCATTCACCTTGAGCGTCGAACCCGTCGAGGTGATGTCGACGATGACGTCGGCGATGCCGATGTGCGGCGCGATCTCGGCCGCCCCGGAGACGGGGACGATCTCGACGCGCTGGTTGCGGTCGGCGAAGAAGCGCGCGGCCAGCCGCGGGTAGACGGTGGCGACTCTCGCCCCGGCGGGGATCGCGGCTGTCGTCGCAACGCTGCTGTCGTCGCTCGCGGCGACGATGAGGCGGCAGCGCCCGAACTCGAGGTCGGCGAGGGTCTCGAGGTCGCGCCCCGACTCGCTGACGAGGTCCCAGCCGGTGACGCCGGCGTCGGCGGCGCCGTCGGCGACGAACTCGGGGATGTCCTGGGCGCGAACGAACAGCGCCTGGAACTCGCCACCAAGCGAGGCCGTCAGCGCCCGCTCACCGGTAGCCCGTACCTCGAGCCCGGCGTCGCCGAACAGCAGGCGCGCCTCCTCGGAAAGCCGTCCCTTGTTCGGTAGTGCGATCTTCAACATTCCAACCTCGGCGATTGAAGCTCGGCCATTCCGTCTCCGGCATGACCGTGAACGTCGGTGAAAACAAAAAAGGCCCGTCCACGTGGACGGGCCGCGACAGCGCGAAGCGTTACTCCCGGGCGATCAGATCACCCGCACACGCGACACGACGCCCCGACCCGTAGGCCGTGGTGGCTCGCATGATGGTGGTGGACGAGGGTCTGCATCGCGAACGAAGACTAGAGAGGCTCGCGCGCCAAGTCAACCGCACCCGGTCCGGCGAGGCATCGTCGCGGTCGCTTGCTCGCCTCATTGCTTGCTCACACGAGCCGCTGAACGCCAAGACGTGCACGCATCACGTTTCGGGCATGTCTCCTGCTCAATTGCTTTGACACGACATTGTGAATAAATTCACAATTCTCCGCGGTGACCCTGCGGAGTGGATGTCACACACCAAGTGCCACGTACGGAGGCCTCAAGGAATGCGGTTCAACGGAATTGCGCTCGTCGCGGGAGCGATGGCGATCGTCGCCTGCGCTGGCGGCGAGAAGAAGACGGAAACGACCACCACTACGACCGACACGACCGCCGCAGCGGCCACGACCACGTCGACCACCACCGCGACTGCCGGTAGCAGCACCGCGATGGCGCCCATCACGGGCAAGACGGTCGAGGTCAAGATGATCGGCGATGGCACCACCTATAAGTTCGAGCCTGCCGAGATCGAGTTGAAGCAGGGCGATGGCGTGAAGTTCATCATGGTCTCGGGCGGCCCACACAACGTTGCGTTCATCGACACGCCGGCGGCCGCGCAGGCGCAGCTCTCGGCGAACATGCCGCAGCAGATGAAGGAGCTCACCAGCCCGATGATGATGACGGCGAACGAGACCTACACCGTCTCTTTTGCCAACGTCCCGGTTGGCACGTACAACTTCCATTGCGAGCCGCACGCCGCGATGGGCATGAAGGGCAAGATCACCGTCAAGTAATTCGAACGGTCGAAGGATGTGACGAAGGCGGAAGCGCATGCGCTTCCGCCTTCGTCATATTCGTCACCAGCGCAGCCTTGTGCAGCGGACGCCACCGCGAGATACTCGCCACTGATGCCCCCCGCCTCTCCCCGAATCGGACGCCGCCGCGCGGCGAGCTCGCAATGGATCAATGCGCGCGCTCGCAACGTGCTGCGCCGTCCGCTGCGCATCGGGCTCGTGGGGCTCGTCGTCTTCATCGGCGCGCTGCTCACGCTCGTCGCACTGCCCCGTCAGGCGCAGCGCGTCGCCGCCGCGGTTGCACCCGCGCCTAACGAGTGGCGGGACACCGCGCGCCTCATCGCCGGCGTCGAACGGGACCGCGCGAGGCTGGACAGCGCCGAACAATCGCTCGCCACCGCGCGCGCCATCCTTACGCGCCCGGTCGCACCGCCACCGGTCGATTCGCTTCCACCCGAGGTCCTCGCCCGCCGCGACTCCCTCGCCGCGATCGTGACCGGTCTCGGGCGGCTGATCACGCGCGTCGAGCAATCGCCGCTTGCCGCATCGTATCGCGCGCTCGCTGACGCCCCCGCGATGCGCGGGGATCCGTCGGTGCGCGCGCTCGTCGATTCGCTCGTCGACGTCGAGCGGGAACGTGATGCGTTCGGCGCGGTCGGCGGGATCGACCCGAACTACGTCGCGCTCACCGCGCGCGCGACGGAGATCGGGCACGCGATCCAGGAGATCGCCGGCGTCAAGCGCGCCGCGCTGCAGCGTGAGGCGGCGGCAATGACGCCGCCGCCCCCGGCACCGGTCGCTCGCCCTGTGATCGACACGATGCCGCGGCTCGCCCATCGCGACTCCGTTCGCCGGCTGCTCGAGGCACGCACGCGCCTCCTCGTCGATGCGCGCCGGGTCAACAGCTCCGTCGAGCGTCGCGCGGAACGGGCGCGCGAGCTGGCGAACGTCTCGGCACCGCCGATCGCGCTCCTCGGGGCATCGCTGGTGCTCGGCATCGCCGCCGGTTTTGCCGTCGCGCTGATCGGCGAGATGCGCCGCCCGCGGGTGGCGGACGTGCGCGAAGCCGAACGCGCGACGGGGTTGAGGGTGCTTGCACACCTGCGCCCGTACGAGCCGCCGCCTGAACGCGCGCGCCGCCGCGCGGATCGCGAGCTCCCGCCCCTGCTCGAGCCGGGCGCGGATGGCTATCGGTTCCTCTATCTCCAGCTGTCCGGGATGATGCCCGGCAGCTGGCTGGCCACCGTCGCCAGCCATGACTCCGCGCTCGCCGCGGTCGTCGCCGCGAACGTCACCGCCCTCGCAGCCCTCGATGCACGGGCGTCGCTGCTCGTCGATGCCGATCCCGCCGGCTGCGCCGCCGGGGTGATGCGCGTCGCCCCCGGTCCTGGGGTCGGCGAGATCGCTCGCGGCGAGCTGGCGTGGAGCGAAGCCCCGGTCACGCAGATCGTCGGCCGCGACCGTGCAACCGAGATCGTCCCCTCGGGACGACGCGCCGAACCCGCCGAGATCGCAGCCGCGCTCACGCGCGAGGTGCCGCGCCTCGCCCGCCGTTATGACACGGTCGTCGTCACCAGTGGGCTCAGCGCGCTGGTCGCTGCCCCGGTGCTGGCGGTTCCGCGCATCATCCTCATCGTCCGCGCCGGCACGACGGTGCTCACCGAGCTGACACGCGACGTCGCCGCACTGCGCGAGAATGGCGCGCAGCTTCTCGGGCTGGTGCTCTGGGATCGCGACGAGCCGCATGTCCCGACCCGGGAGGAGCTCGACGCGCTCGCCAGCGCGGCGAATCGCGGCGTCCCCGCCGAAATGCTGATCGAATCTCGTGTGGGCTGACGCGCTGCTCGCCGCCGAGCGGACGCACCTTCACCAGCTGCTGATGTGGGGAGCCGCGAGCTGCACCCTTGGCCTGCTCCTCCTGCTCGCCATCGGCGGTCCCCGCCGCTCGCCGATCGTCTTTCATTTCGCGGCGCAGAGCGTCGCCTGGGGGGCGGTGATCCTCGCCGTCGGTGCATCGGGACTCCGCTCGCTGCAGCTGCGCGACCTTGGCGCGGCGACACGGCTCGACCGCTTTCTCTGGCTGAATCTCGGGCTCGACACCGGCTATGTTGCGGTGGGCGCCGCGATCGCGCTGTCCGCATGGCTGCTCGGCCGACGCTACGGTGGAGTCGGCGCGGGCGTCGCGATCATCGTTCAGGGGCTTGCCCTCGCGGTGATCACGGCGCGGCTCCTCCTCGCTCTCGAACAGTTCGTCTGACCGCGACACAACCGCCGCATCACCAATGGCCGAAGTCACCCTCGACCTTCGCGACCTGCCGAAGGACGCCGCCTATTCCACGCTCGCGACGCAGGTCGAGAGCGTGCTCGCCGGCATCGATGACCCGATCGCCGGGATGGCGACGATCAGCGCCCTCGTTCATCATGCGTTCAGGCACCTCTGGACAGGATTCTACCGGGTGGTCGAACCGGGGCACCTGCTACGCGTCGGCCCGTACCAGGGATCGCTGGGCTGCCTCGACATCCAATTCGGCCGGGGGGTGTGCGGGACCGCGGCAGCGAACGGCACGACGGTCGTCGTCCCCGACGTCGCCGAGTTCCCCGGGCACATCACCTGTGATTCGCGATCGCGGTCGGAGATCGTCGTCCCGGTGTTCGACAGGGAGCGGCGGTTGATCGCAGTCTTCGACATCGACTCCGACCGCAAGAATACCTTCGGTCCGGATGACCAGCGCGGACTCGAGCGCCTGATGGGCTGGTTCGCGCGCGAGCACTGATCGCGACGCGTCGCGCGGGGTGCGCGGGCGCGACACGTCGGCTACATTGCGAGGCGCATCTCATGGAACCGATGTCAGTCACCGGCTACTCCGACCGCATCAATCACGCGCTCGCCTTCGCTGCCAAGCATCACGCGCAGCAGGTGTGGAAGGGAAGCTCACGCGTCCCCTACTTCACCGGGCCGGCGAACGTCGCCATCATCCTGACCCGCTACGGTCAGGACGACGACACCATCGTCGCCGCCGTGCTGCACGACGTCGTCGCCGACTGCGTGCGTGACGGCCAGACCGCCGAGATGCTCGAGCAGCGCATCGGCGAGAAGTTCGGCGCCGGCTCCCTTGCCGCCCTCCTCGCCATCTCCGAACGCAAGATGGACGATGACGGTGTCGAGATGTCGATGGATGAGCGGAAAGCCGACACCCTCGAGCGCCTCGGCACCGCCGACGGGCGTGCGCGCTGGATCGTCGCGGCCTACACCCTGCACGCGGGGAGCTCACTGCTGGCCGACCTCCGGCGGACGGCGTATCCGGAGACGGTCTGGGGGCGCTACCCGACCGGGCGTGACGAGGTCGCGAGCTCCTACCGCCGGACGCTCGACCGCCTGACGGCGGTCGGGTTCAAGGCGCCGATCATGGAAGAGCTGGCGACGGTCGTCGCCGCGCTCGAGCAGCTCGCCGCCGAAGACAGATCGTCGGCGCCGCGCCTCACCCGCTGACGACAGCGATCAGCAGACGCCGCTGCCTACCGAGACACCCTGATGACCACGAAATCGACCGAAGTCCGCACGAGCCGCGGCCACGTGACCGCGAACAACAACGCGCAGGGGTGGGGCGTCGCCGCCTTCATCGTCGCCCTCGCGTTAGGCCTCACCTTCGCCGCGTACTACATCCACGAGCGGACCTTCCGCTCGCCTAACGATCCGGCGGCGCCGGTCACCACCAGCGAGCACGAGCCGCACGCCTAGACGCTGGCGGTCGCCGGCTCCGGGTAGGTGCGGGCGACGTAGTCCTCGAGCAGCTGGAGGAACTCCGGGACGATGTTGTCCCCCTTGAGCGTCGTCACCAGCGCGCCGTCGACATAGACGGGCGCCTTCGGCTCTTCGAAGGTGCCGGGGAGGGAGATCCCGATGTTGGCGTGCTTGGACTCCCCCGGCCCGTTCACGACGCAGCCCATCACCGCAACCTTCATCTCGACGACGCCGGGATGACGCTCGCGCCAGACCGGCATCTGCTCGCGCAGGTAGGTCTGGATGTCCTCGGCCATCTTCTGGAAGAAGGTCGACGTCGTCCGTCCGCAGCCGGGGCACGACGTGACCTGGGGGGTGAAGCTGCGCAGGCCGAGCGACTGCAGGATCTGCTGCGCGACCTGGACTTCCTCCGTCCGGTCACCGTTAGGCTTCGGCGTCAGCGAGACGCGGATCGTGTCGCCGATCCCCTCGGAGAGGAGGATCGAGAGGCCGGCAGTGCTGGCAATGATCCCCTTGCTCCCGAGCCCGGCCTCGGTGAGGCCGAGGTGCAGCGGATAGTCGCAGCGGCTGCCGAGGCGGCGGTAGACGTCGACGAGGTCGTGCACCTGCGAGACCTTCGCCGAGATGATGATCTGGTCGTGGCGAAGCCCCGTCTCCTCGGCGAGCAGCGCCGAGCGGAGCGCGCTCTCGAGCATCGCCTCGATGTAGACGTCGCGCGCGTCGCGGGGGCTGCCGGCACGCGCGTTCTCGTCCATCATCACGGTGAGCAGGTCCTGGTCGAGCGAGCCCCAGTTCACCCCGATGCGAACCGGCTTGCCGTGATCGACGGCGACCTGGACGATCGTGCGGAAGTTCTCGTCGCGCCGCTTGCCGCCGACGTTGCCGGGGTTGATGCGGTACTTGGCGAGCGCGCGGGCGCAGTCCTCGTGGCGGCGGAGGAGGAGGTGCCCGTTGTAGTGAAAGTCGCCGACGATCGGGACGTCGATGCCGTCGTCATGGAGGCGGCTGACGATCTCGGGGACCGCGGCCGCCGCCTCGTCGTTGTTCACCGTCACGCGCACGAGCTGCGAGCCGGCGCGGGCGAGGGCGGCGACCTGCGCCGCGGTCGATGCCGCGTCCGCGGTGTCGGTGTTCGTCATCGACTGCACCACGACCGGATGGGCGGATCGGACGAGGACCCCGCCCACGTTCGCTGTCACCGTCGCTCTGCGTGTTCCAAATGCCACGACCGTCACTCCGAAAAAGACTGTTGTCGCTCGCGACCAGGGTCGGAGCCCTCGAAAGGTAGCCGACCCGCGCCGGGTTCGGGATACGCCCGCCTTCCCACGGCGAGTTATTCGGCCCATGTTGTGCGCGTGGAGTTGCGAGCGCGGAGCGATCCACCGACTCGACGCGAGCCGCTCACGCGCGCGACACTACTGAACCTCACCCCGACCTGTCGCACTACCATGGCCGACAACATCGACCGCGAGCCTGTCACTCCTGTTACCCCAGCCCCGGCACCGAGGCGCAAGAACTGGCTGGCGCGCATTCTCGCCGTGCTGATCCTCGGCCCCGTGATCGTGATCGGGCTCTGGATCGCGATCACCTTGAACTACACCTTCTCGAACGGTGAACGCGCGGGGTACGTGCAGAAGTTCTCGAGGAAGGGATGGATCTGTAAGACCTGGGAGGGCGAGCTGGCGATGGCGAACATCCCTGGCGCGATGCCGGAGATCTTCAAGTTCTCGGTGCGGGACGATGCTGTCGCGAAGGAGATCGAGCAGGACATGGGTCGCCGGGTGTCAGTCAGCTACGAACAGCATCGCGGCGTTCCGACGTCGTGCTTCGGCGAGACGGAGTACTTCGTCACCAACGTCCGTTCGGTCGCCACTGACAACCCGCTCGTCGCGCCGCCGCTGCCCCCCGCCCCCTCGCCAACCACAGCGACGACCCCGGCGACGACCCCTCGCTGACACGGCTGGGCTCGACTGCAACGTAGTGCGCAGTCTGCTGTTGCCCTTCCGGCCGAAGCTGCTACATTTGACGCCGTGCCACGGTCATGGTGATCGTGCGCACGGTTACAGCCCGCACAATGTGGGCATCGGTATTTCAGGAGCTAGGCAATGCGTACGACTGGCAAGGTGAAGTGGTTCAACGACGCCAAGGGTTTCGGTTTCATCACCCCCGACAACGGCTCGAAGGATTGCTTCGTGCACTACTCGGCGATCCAGGGCAGCGGCTTCAAGACGCTGGCCGAAGGTGATGCTGTCGAATTCGACATCGTCGAAGGGCAGAAGGGTCCGGCGGCGGAGAACGTCACCCGGGCAGGCGCTCGGTAACTCGAGCTTCCCGCTCGATGCCAAACGGGGCACCCTAACGGGTGCCCCGTCGTTCTTTCCGGGGTGGCCGTCCGCGGCGGCGCGGGACCATGGTCTCCATCGCTTCGACCAACCGCCGCTCGATCTCCCGTTCGAGACGTTCGACATCGACCGCGAGGGTCAGCGACTCGCCGATGGGCAGCACGCTGCGCGACGCAGAACGCGGCTCTTCCGCCGCCGCCCCCGCCCGCGCGCCCCAGACTCCCTCGGGCGACGGGGAGCTCCCGAGTATCGAGCTCGCGATCTCGACCCCTCGCCCGACCGGAATACCAAGTCCGCGGCTCAGGTCTCGCACGATGGCGGCCGTCAGCAGCGCGCGCATCGACAGCCGGCGAGCGACGCCGCGCGCGACATGCTCGGTTCCGGGGATCGAATGCTGCGCGGTGAGGTTGTCGAGCCACTTTCGCTCGACTCCGATCACAAGTGCTGCCACGGCAATGTCGTAGACTCTTGCCATAATATTCCTACAGAGTCAGGAAATATGCGGACCGCACCGCGCGCAACAATGTTCCTATCGTAATAGAAATATTTATCACGCGCCAGAGCCTATTCGCGGGCACGTTTGCCCGGGCTGGGGTGCGGCCATACATTGGCGACGCCTGTGATCTCGCCGAGGTAGGATACGAGGATGCCGCTGTGAGCACGTACCATCGCCGCCGAATGGTCGAACTGAAGCACGCCTACGACGAGGCGCGATTCGGCCCCGAGCGGACCCTCAACCTTCGCGCGATGCTGCCGACCGCCGCCGAGGCAACGCGGCGGGCGACGGCGTGGCTCCGCGAGCGCCAAGCGAGCGGGGCAGGTGAGGTGCTCATCATCACCGGGCGGGGGAACAGCAGCGACGCCGGTTTCTCGGTGGTTCGCGAGGCGATCGCGAAGACCCTTCGCCAGCTCAAGCGCCAAGGGGTGGTCGATACCGTCGCCGAACATTCCCCGGGTTCCTTCGTCGCGACGCTGGCGCCGATGCGGCGGCTCTGGGAAGGGGCGCGGCGCACCGCCGCCGCCCGCAGCGACATCCCCGGCGGCGCGACGCTCGGCGGGCTCGATCCGGAGACGGCCAGCCTGCTCCGGGTCCTCGCCGAGCGCTCGCTCGACGCGTTAGGCGTGAGCCACAGCGAGTCGTTCGTCCAGCGGGAGATGGCGACCCAGTTCGCGGTGCTCCTCCGCGGCGTGCCGCCGGGGGAGGATCGCGACGGCCGCCTGCGCGAGGTGATCAGGCGCGCGCTCGCCGACGACGAGGACCACCGCACACGTTAGGCGGTCGTCCCGCGGCGGAGGGTCGCGCCATTACCGCGGCGGAGGGCGGTTCCCCGCGTCGTTCGCTCGCTGGATGCTGTCGAGGCGCAGCCGGGCCCGCTGGATGCTGTCGAGGCGCGCGCGCCGGCGCTCGATCTCCTGGCGAATCGTTTCCCGTTCGGCGGCGAGCGACTCGACGCGGGCGACGGTATCACGACGGGCGCGGGCGGAGGCGCTGTCGGCGATGACCACCGGGGGATTCATCGGTGCCTCGGGCAGCGGCTGCCGGGGTTCGACGCTGGGCGTTACGGGGAGCGCCGCCGGCCGCTGGCCGACGGTCGAGGGCCGAGGCTGTGTGCGCGCCGCGGCGCGGCGTGAAGCGCCGGGCACGGGCGCGATGCCGCCAGCGGACACCGATTCGCGCACCCCTGCCGAGCGAGAGCCGGTCCCCGTGAGCGAGTCCACGCCGCGGCCAGGCTCGCTCGCCGCCGCGGCCGACGGGCGGCGGTGGGCGACCGTGTAGCCGATCACGACGCCGAGCAGCAGCCCGGTCGCGGCGATCGCACCGGCGGCGAGGAGCCGCGAGCGCTTCCGGAGGAGGGTCACCCCCCGCCCCATGCGCGCCCCGATCATGGCGCCGGCGGCGGCAACGCTCACCGCCCTGCCTAACGGTGACGGTTCGACGCTCCGGGCCATCGGGCGCTCGCTGTCCGCTGGCACCGGCGGCGGCGCTTCGGTGACGACGGGGACTCCCGCGCGTGGCGACCGCCGATGCGCGACGTAGGCGCGGGGAAGGATGCGTCCCTCGCTGTCGCTCGCGACGGGGACCCCTCCCGGAACGACGCGTGGAATGCCGGTCGGCGAGCGACGCCGTGGCGGCGCCGACGGAGGAGGAGCCGGTGCCGGCGGGGTCGCGGCGATCGCCGGAGCACCGGGCGGGGTCAGCCTCGGCCGGCGAGGAGCGGCAACCGGGGGTGGGGGTGGTGCGCTGCCTAACGATGCGCCCGGGCCGCTGATCACGCGCGGGTCACCGCCGCCCTGGGGAGCGGCCGGCTCGGCGACGAGGTCGGCGGCGCCGCGCGCGGCCATCGGGAGCGGCATGTCGAGCGACAGCGCGCCACGGTCATCGACGACCGGATACGCCGAGCGTGGCGGCTCGAGCGCGACGACGCTCATGCGCGCCTCGTTCGGCTCCGCGCCGCGGATCGCTCCGGAGCAGACGCAGCCAACCGCCGGCGCGGGATCGATGAGAGCGTCCTTGCGGGCGAGCACGAGGTCGGCGAGCTCCGAGGCGAAGTCGCCCCCCTTCATCGTCTCGACGATGAAATGCTCGCGCGACCAGAGCATCTCGGCGAATGGCAGGCCGCCGGGCGCGGAGAGGTGCCGCCGGCGGTCAGGGGGGATGACCGACTCGAACACCTCGGGTTGCGCCGCGAGATCGATCCCGCGGTCGGCGAGCTGCGCGAGGAGCTCCTCAGGGGTCAGCCGCGCATCGATCGAATCGTCGGCTGCCGCCGGGCAGCGACCGGCGTAGGTGATCCGAAGCTCACCCGCCGCATTGAGGCGGATGTAGCGAGCGGCGGCGACGGGGGGCGCGACGAGGGAGATGAGGTGCGGTGCCAGCTCGGAGCCGACCCCGAGAACGCGGCGCGCAACGTGCGGACAGGCGCAGTGAATGGCGGGCCGGGTCGCACGGCCACTGAGGGCGTCGAGCGTCGCACCCGCAACGAGCTCGTCTCCCCAGCTGGCAGGAATCACAGCGCGGAAGCCGGCGGCGAGGCAGGCATGCGCGAGCTGCACAGGGGCAGCGGGTCGCGCGGCCAGCATCGCGTCGTTGCCGAGAATCACCACGGCCGGCGCGCTCGAGGCGCGGAAGTCTGCGAGTGGTGGCAACGGCGACACGCGTGAGTCTGCTTCAAAGCGAGGACGCTCGCAAGGAAGCGAAAATCATGCGCGAAGTCCAGAGCGGCCCGGACATTGCAAAAAGTTGAGGGGTTGATCCACTTACAAGGGGCGGGGATGGTCGAAGCAGTAGTCGCGCGCAATCCGGGCCGTCTGTCGGCTGAGGAGCGCGCCTCCATCGCGGCGTACGCAGCTCGGGCAACGTGGCCCAGTGGGTTCGTGATCTACCAGCGCGGCGCGTCGGCTGACGGCATCTTCGTGGTGCTGCGCGGGCGTGTCGTCCTGCGGAGCCGAGTGCGCGCGGGGCGAGGGTTCGTCCCCGGGATCTCCTGCCCCGGCGAGACTTTCGGCGCGGAGGGTCTCGCGCAGAACGCACGCTACGCCACCGACGCTCGTGCCGACGAAGAGACGGAGACGCTCCATCTCAGTGGCGCGCGCTTCCGCGCCTTCGTCCGCGAGCAGCCCCAGCACGCGCTCGCCCTCGTGAGCCAGGTGATGTGCGAGCGGGCCGGTCTCCTCGACCGCCTGCGCGAGCTGACCACGTTGAGCGTCGAGCAGCGGCTCGTCTCGACGCTGCTTCGCCTCGCCAGCAGTGAAGGGTTCGCGGCGGGTGATGGCTCGCTGGTCCTCGATGCCTCGCGCTACCGCCTGCTCTGCGAGATGGTGGGGGCGACGCGCGAGTCGGTGTCGCTGGTGCTCGCGAAGCTGATCGGCGAGGGGCTGGCGACGCGTGACGGCGCCGTGGTCACCGTCGAACCGCCGGCGCGACTCGCGTCGAAGCTCGACCAGACGTGGATCGATGGGGAGATGATGCTCCACCTCAACGGGGCCCAGGACCGGGAGCGGCGCGCACTCACCTGAGCGTCTATATTTCCGCTTCGATCCTCCGAGAGGCTCCAACGATGGCGAACGGCGCGGCGTCCGGCGATTCCCATCGCGACGCGCGGCAGGATGGTCCCGAGGCTCCCCTGCCGGAACTCACCCCGCGAGAGCTGGCCGAGCTGCTGGTGCGGGGCGAGACTCCGTTCATCCTCGACGTGCGCGAGCCACACGAGCACGCGTACGCGCGGATCGGCGGGTCCGAGCTGATCCCTCTCGGGGCACTGCACCGGACGATCGACACACTGCCGCGGGAGCGCGACGTCGTCGTCTACTGCCATCATGGGATTCGCAGCGCGCACGCGGTGGAGATGCTGCGCGGCGCCGGCGTCCGCGCGCGCAACCTGTCCGGCGGGATCGACCGCTGGAGCACCGAGGTCGACCCATCGGTCCGACGTTACTGATCGCCTTGCCCGTCGCGCTCGGCGCAGTCCTCTGGCAGGGCCGCCGGTCAGCGCGAGCGCTGGCGAGCGAGGTCGCTGCCCGCCTGCAGGTCGGGGGCGACGGGATCATCGAGGGCGCGGGACCGATCGCGCGCGAGGCGCCCGGGGGACGGGCAGTGCTCCTCCTGCACGGCTTCGGCGATACCCCGCAGACGCTGCACTACGTCGCCGACGCCCTGCAGGCCGCGGGGTACACCGTGCGCGCCCCGCTCCTCCCCGGGCACGGGCGCACGCTGGCGGAGTTCGGCGCGACGCGCGCCAAGCAGTGGATCGCCGCCGCCCGCGACGCGTACGCGGAGCTGTCGGGCACCTTCGGTCCGTCGCCGGTGGTCGGGCTGTCGATGGGCGGAGCGTTAGGCATCGTGCTCGCGGCCGAGACCCCGACCATCCCCGCGCTGGCGCTGGTCGCGCCGTACGTCAGCGTCCCGCGGCGCGCGCGGTTCGTCGCCCGCTTCCATCCGCTGTGGGAGCTGGTCACGCCGTACTTCCGCTCCGGCGGCGAGCGCTCGATCCTCGACCCGGTCGAACGTGAGCGGGCACTCGGGTACGGTGTCCTGACGCCGCGGCTGCTCTTCGAGCTGTCGCGGGTGGTGCGGCGCGTCCAGGTGTCGCTCCCGCGTGTCCGCGTGCCGACGCTGGTGATCCACGGGCGGAACGACGAGCGGATCCCTCCCGACGCCGCGGCGCGGGAATACGCGCGCCTCGGCGCGCCGGAGAAGGAGCTGGTCTGGATGGCGCAGGGCGGGCACGTGCTGACCGTCGACTACGGGCGCGAGCGAGTCATCGAGCTCATTCTCGACTGGCTGGCGCGGCACCCCGCGGGGCGCGGCGGCGGGGTACCGGCGCAGCGCTAGGATGGCCGCGCCGGCTACGTGAAACGCGACGAGGGCCCGCCAGAAGGCGGGCCCTCGTCGTCATGCAACACGAGCGCTAGAAGCGGTCCTGCACCTTCTCGACGACGGTTCCCATCGTGTCCTTGACCACGCCGGCGGCATCAGCCGCCTGCTGAAGCACCGCGCCACCGACACGCTTCACGCGCTCGATCGGCGACTGCGAGCGCGACGACCGGCTGCTCCCGCCGGAGGACTTGCGCGCCGAGGACTTGCGACCCGACGACGACGCCTTGCGGGCAGAGGACTTCTTCGCCGCGCCGGCCGAACGGGTGCTCGGGCGCTTGCTGCTGCTCTTCTTCGCGGCGCCGCGAGCGGTCGGACGACGTGCCGACGACTTCTTCGCGCTGCTCTTCTTCGCACTGCTACCGCGCTTGGCGCCGCCGCGCTTCGCCGCGCCCTTCCTGGCACCGCTACGCTTCGCGCCTGCACGCTTGCCGCCGCTGGATCGCTTGGCGCCGCCGCGTGACGACTTGGCTCGTGTTGCCATTGTTGTCTGTCCTCGTGAAGGTTGTAACGGGCGCAACCGCAATTTCCGCGCACAAGCTGAGGCGTGAACTCGGCGACCGTCAGGCGGGCGTTTCGCAGCGGTCGTCGGATGGTCGAAATCTGCCCGCGTCCGGCCGTGATGACCGCTCGCGGGAAGCGATCATCGCCGCTCCTCCGCGAGGCGCCATGCGTCGACCAGGTCGGCGAGGGGGGCGAGCGCGGGGTCGGGGAAATCCGCCGGCACCTCGGCGCGGCGAAAGCGCCCGTCGTCGGCGAAGAAGAGCAGATAGAGCCGGCGCTCCTCGGTGTCGCGGCGCGTCCGGATCCGCGCCATCTCGTGGCGACGGGCGACGCGCCACCAGCTGCCATCGGGCATCTCGATCCGGCGCGCATCGGGAGGTGGCCCTGTCATCGTCCGTCGCGTCGCATGGCGGAGCATAACGGGAACGGAAAGGCACGCGCAACGGAAGCGAAGCTGCGGCGCGGTGATCACGCTCGTATATTCCCGCCCGTTCCTTCGCCTGTTCGCTACTCGAGGAGACCATGACGAAATTCACGACGCTCCTGCTCGCCGCGGCGCTCGCGGCGTGCAGCACGAAGACGAGCCGCGCCTCCGATACCACCGCGCATCCCCCCGCCGACCCCGACGTGGCGGTGAAGGGGGCGGGAATCCCGGTGGGGTACACCGCGATCACCGACGACACGACCGCGCAGATCACGAACGCGCGCTACGTGACGCAGGCGGGGAACTGGGAGATCACGACCGGCCCGGCGCACATCATCTTCGCGCCGAAGGACACGGCGAGCGGAGTGTACACCGCGACCGCGAGCTTCGCGCAGCTCGAGGCGCCTCGCCACCCCGAGGGCTACGGGCTGTTCATCGGCGGGCGCGACCTCGAGTCGCCGAATCGCGCGTACACCTACTTCCTCGTCCGCGGCAACGGGCAGTTCCTGGTGAAGAGCCGCGCCGGCGCGAAGACGAGCGACGTCCTCGCGTGGCGGGCCGACCCCGCGGTCTCGACGGCGGACAGCACGGGGCGGGCGAGGTACCGGCTGTCGATTCGCGTCGCCGCCGATTCGGTGCGGTTCATGGTCGACGACAAGCAGGTTGGCGCGGTGAAGACGGGGACGATCGCGACGAACGGGATCGCGGGGCTGCGCATCAACCACAACCTCCACGTCACGACCTCGCCCGTCGCCATCGCGCGATAGCGGGCACCCGCCGCGCCGTTAGGCGCCGGCGGCGGGCCGCGGCGGCATCCGCCGCGTCCGCTCGTCACCCAGTACCCAGCAGCGGTCCGCGGGAAGATGCCGAGCCGCCCAGGCGTCGAGCGCGCGTCTGGGCGGCTCGTCCATCGGTTCGTCGGTGAGGCGGAAAGTCCCCCAGTGCGTCGCGAGCAGCACGGGGGCGGGCGCTCCCGCGCCGGCGCCGAGATCCACGGCGGCGGACACCGCTTCCTCGGCGTTCATGTGCACGGGCCGCATGAACCAGCGCGGCTCATACGCGCCGATCGGAAGGAGCGCGAGATCGAAGGGCCCTAGCCGGCGGCCGATCTCGACGAACTCGGGATGGTAGCCCGTGTCGCCGCCGAAGAGAACGCGCCATCCATGCGCTGCGATCGCGAAGCCCGCCCACAAGGTGCTGTCGCGATTGGCGAGCGAGCGGCCGCTGAAATGCTGCGCGGGGACGGCGGTGATGATGGTGTCGGCGGCCCTCGTCGACTGCCACCAGTCGAGCTCGGCCACCTGCGCAACGCCGAAACTGGTGAGCAGTCCGCCGACGCCGAGGGGGGCGACCCAGCGTGCCGCCGGGTGCGCGATGGCGAGGGCACGGATCGTTGGCGCGTCGAGGTGGTCGTAGTGGTCGTGGGAGAGGACGACGACGTCGATCGGCGGCAGCGAGGCGAGGGATATCGCCGGAGGAACGAGCCGGCGCGGCCCGGCCCACGAGACCGGCGACGCGCGCTCGCTCCAGATCGGGTCGGTGAGCACGTTCATCGCGCCGACCTGCAGGAGGACCGTCGAATGGCCGATCCACGTGGCGCGCAGCGAGCCGTCGTCCTGCCGTGGGTGCACGATGGCCGAGCGACCGACCGCGAGCGGCGAGCGGTCGGCGACACGCTCGCCGCGCAGCCGCCTAACGGCGCGGCCGGCGGCCCAGCGGAGAACGGCGGAAAATCCCTGCGGTCGGGCGCCGGGCCATGGATTGCGGTAGCCGCCGCCGGGTGCGTGGTGCTCGGTCATCTGTGAATCGGGGACGAGTGCAACGGCGCGCCGGGAGGGACGCGGGAATGGCGCGAAGATTGATCGCTCGCGTGGCGAGCGGGATCCCTTCATTCCAGTAACATGCCAGCGATGGATGTTCCCAGAGTACGCGCGCCCGGCTTTCCCGAGGGACTGGATTGGATCGGCACCGGCGGTCGCGCGCTGACGCTGGCCGACCTGCGGGGAAGGATCACGATCCTCGACTTCTGGACCTACGGCTGAATCAACTGCATCCACATCCTCCCGCAGTTGCGGGAGCTCGAGGGGCGGTTCAGCGAGGAGCTCGCGGTCATCGGCGTCCATAGCGGGAAGTTCATCGCCGAGCGCGAGACTGCACGGATCGCCGACGCCGCGCGACGGCTCGGTGTCGCGCATCCGGTCGTCAATGATCGCCAGTTCCGCGTCTGGCGGGGCTACGCGGTGCGGGCGTGGCCGACGATCGTGGTCATCGATCCGGAAGGGTACGTGGTCGGCATGCACGCGGGAGAGTTCACCGCCGGGATGGTCGCGCCGGCGATCGAGCGGATCGTCGCCGATGCGGGAGCGACGCTGAGACGGAGCAGCGCCGCGCCCGCCGCCGACGCGCGCGAGCCCAGGGCGCTGCGCTATCCGGGGAAGGTGGCGGTCGCCGGCAAGCGTATCGCGATCGCCGACTCCGGCAACGACCGCGTGCTCGTCGGGGAGCTGGACGGTGCGCGGGCGAGGATCACCTGCGTGTTCGGCGCGACGCGCGGGTTTCGTGATGGCGGAGAGCCGCTGTTCGACCATCCGCAGGGGCTCCTGTTCGATGGTGATGCGCTCCTCGTCGCTGACGCCTTCAATCACGCGATTCGCGAGATCGACCTGATCTCCGGGAGGACGCGGACGATCGCCGGCACCGGCAAGCAGCTGCGAACACGCGCCGACGAGCGAACGGGTGCGCTCTCCTCGCCCTGGGACCTGGCCCGCGCCGGCGATCGCGTCGCGATAGCGATGGCCGGGAATCATCGGCTGTACATGCTCGACCGGACCGCGGCGAGGGCCCGCGCAATCGCGGGGAGCGGCGCGGAAGAGCTTCACGACGGCCCGATCGCGGATGCCGCGCTTGCCCAGCCGATGGGGATCTGCGCCGACGAGCGCAGGATCTGGTTCGCCGACGCCGAGTCGAGCGCGGTCCGCGTCGCCGACGTGGAGGCGGAGGGGAGCGTCGCCACCCTCGTCGGAACGGGGCTGTTCGACTTCGGCGACGTCGACGGCGAGGGGGAGGAGGTCCGGCTGCAGCATCCGCAGGGGATCCTGCGCATGGCTGACGGACGACTGCTCGTCGTCGACACGTACAACGATGCGCTCAAGTGGCTCGAGCCGGCGAGCCGGCGGGTGACGACGTGGGTGCGCGGGCTGCACGAGCCGGGCGGTGCCGCACTCGGCGACGGCGTCGTCTACGTCGCGGACACGAATGCGCACCGGATCGCGATCGTCTCGCTCGACGACGGGACGGTCGGGACGCTGTCGCTGGACTGGGGTACAGCGGGGAGCTGACGCGTCAGGCGCGTGGCTCCGCGTACGCGCCTAACGCGCGATGGTCTCGGCGATCGCCAGGTTCTCGGCGACGTGCTTCGCCCCGCGCATGCCGACAAGCGCGGTGGTGATCCCGGGAACGCCGCGGACGAAGGCGAGCGCGCGCTGGGCGTCGGTGTCGTAGCGCGGGAGCGCGTCGCGAACGGCGGCCGGGAGCGAACGGGCGAGCGCCGACTGCATGAGCGACGCGCTGGCGACGACGACGAGCCCGAGCTCCGACGCGGCCTCGAGCGCGGTACGCTCGCGCGTGCCGACCCGCTGGGTCGGCGTCCGCAGCGCTTCGCTCATCGCGAGGTTCACCGGGAGCTGCACATACTGGAAGTGATGCGCATCGCCCGCCACTTCGCGCGCGGCGCCGACCAGCTCCTCGAGGGAGAGGCTCTCCCGCGATTCGGGATCGACGCGGAGCCCGTTCCAGGTCGCGCAGCCGTAGGCGGCGATGTCGCCGGCCTCGACGCGTGACTCGAGGGCCTCGAAGGCGCGGACGACCCGGCGCCGGAACAGCTCGCGCCCGATCGTCGCGACCTGCTGCTCGGGGTTGTGCAGATAATAGACGTCTATGGTTTCGAGCCCGAGGTTGGCGCGGCTGCGGGCAACCTGGTCGGCGAGATAGCCCGGAGCCATGCAGTGCCCGCCACCGACGACGTCCTCGGGGCGCATCACGCCGCGGGCGAAGTACTCGCGCTCGATGAGCTGGTTGTATTCGTCGCGCGACGCGGGAGGGCTCCCGTCGAGGGGGATGTACCCTCCCTTGCTGCAGACGATCACCTCGTCGCGACGCGCGACCCCGTCGTCGAAGAGCGCGGTGAGCGCGCGGCCGACGACGCGCTCCGAGCGCTGGCAGCGATAGTTGATCGCCGTGTCGATGACGTTGAGGCCAGCGGTGACCGCCGCGCGCAACGCTTCCTCGTAGCGACGGTCGTCGGCGTCGTCCGGCTCGCCGAGGTAGGTGCCGATGCCGATCGACGAGACGAGGAGGGCGCCGGCGGCGGGGCGGTAGAAGTCGGGAATGCGCTCGGGCGCGAAGCGCGCGGCGATGCGCTCGGTCCCGGTCACGGTGGCGCGCGCTCCACCGCCGGCATGCGCGACCGCGCTTGCGCCGGAGCTGGCGACCGCCGTCGCGGCCGACTCACCCCGCCCTCCCTCGTGACCCGCTGAACGTCCGGTATTCATCATGCGATGGGGACGCTATGGGGAGTGTGCTGTCGAAGCAAGGGCGTGCGAGCGTTGCGCTGCCCTTCCATCACCGGCGGCCGGTCCCCAACGTTCATGAAACCGGCGTCGTTCGCGGCGGTCCTCCCGTCGCGGTGGCGCTCTCGTCGTCCCCATTCCGGCCAGGTGCACTCGTGAGACAGGCTTTCACCGCGTTGTTGCTCCTCGGAGCGGCGGCCTGCAGCCGCAACAAGCCGCAAGTCGTCACTCCCGTTCCCATCGACAGTGCACGCGTCGTCGTCGAGTCGATGGGCCGCTCGGCGAAGACGTTCGTGACCACCGCCGACGATCCATTCGTGCGGATCGACCGGATGGAATGGCCAGGACCGAACCGCTTCCGGTCCGCCGACGGACAGCCGGGGCCGGAGTACTGGCAACAGCGTGCCGACTACATCATCAGCGCGACGCTCGACACCGCGGGGCGCTCGGTGACCGGCAGCGTGACGATCAAGTACACGAACAACTCTCCCGACACCCTTCGCTTCGTCTGGCTGCAGGTCGACCAGAATCTCTACCGTCCGGGGAGCAAGGGCTCGGTCATCAATCCAGCCGACAGCCGGTGGGGCGCGCGCAACTTCCAGGGTGGCTACGACATCAGCGCACTCACGGTCGACGGCAAGGCGCAGGCGCCGAAGGTCGACGACACGATGATGCGCATCGACCTCGAAAAGCCGATCGCCCCGAAGGGTGGGACGGCGACGATCGCGATGAGCTTCCGCTTCCTCGTTCCCGATCATGGGTCCGACCGGATGGGACGCGACGGGACGCTGTACGAGATCGCGCAGTGGTACCCGAGGATGGCGGTCTATGACGACGTTCGCGGGTGGAACACCGATCCGTACCTCGGGCAAGGGGAGTTCTACCTCGAGTACGGCGATTACGACTACTCGGTAACGGTTCCCGCCGGCTACACCGTCGCCGGGAGCGGGCTGCTGCAGAACGCGAGCGAGGTGCTGACGGCGAGCGAGCGGCAGCGGCTCGCGCAGGCGGCGACGTCGACGAACGTCGTCCAGATCATCACGGCGGCCGAGTCGGCGCCGAAGAAGACGGCGGGGACGAAGACGTGGAAGTTCCACGCCGACAACGTGCACGACGTCGCGTGGGCCGCCGCCCCCGACATGCGGTGGGACGCGGTGAGCACGGGCCCGATCGCGAACAACGAGAAGGGAGTGCTGGCGCAGGCCTACTACGTGTGGCCGCGGGCGGGGGCCGGGTGGGAGAATGGCGCGGAGAACACCCAGTGGACGATCCGCACGTACTCGTCGCTGTTCTATCCGTTCCCGTATCCGCAGGCGTCGTCCGTCGCCGGCCCGGTGGGGGGAATGGAGTATCCGATGTTCGTGATGGTGCACTACGCGCAGAACGCGCAAGGCGCCTTCGGGACGATCGATCACGAGCATGGCCACGAGTGGTTCCCGATGATCGTCAGCAGCAACGAACGGCGCTACGCGTGGATGGACGAGGGGTTCAACACCTACATCAACGCCTTCTCGAACGAGCTGCGCACGCCGGCGAAGCCGGTCTGGCCGGTCTACATGGCGAACTGGCGGGACATCCAGGGGAAGGGAATCTCCGCGCCGCTGATGACGCCGCCCGACCGGATCGACCCGGCAGCGTTAGGCGCGATCGGCTATCGCAAGCCGGCGGCGGTGCTGCTGACGCTGCGCGACCATGTCGTCGGCCGCGAGACCTTCGACCGCGCCTTCCGCGAGTACGCGCGGCGCTGGGCGTACAAGCACCCGACTCCCGCCGACTTCTTCCGCACCGTCGAGAACGTGAGTGGCAC
>DASSZC010000305.1:0-7607 GCA_035702925.1 Gemmatimonadaceae bacterium
ATGCTCGGCATTCCCTCGGCACGCGCCGAGAAGTTCGAGGGGGTGGGGACGATCAACGCTTTCCGCCGCCTCCTCGAGTACGGGTGGGACCGCGAGTCCCCGCCCCTCGCCCACGCGCGCCGCGTCCTCTTCCGGCTGCTCGCCGAGGACGAGGATCCGGCGTACCTCTACGAGCTGGCGGGAAAGGGCCCCCTCGATCACGAAGCCCTCATCCATGGCCGTGTCCTCCTTCGCGAGGCGGCGGCATCGGTGCTCGCCCAGGCCGGTTACGAGAGCGACCCACGGCTCCGCGGCGCGGCGCGCCGGATCATGGAGCGGGTCGGGGGGTTCCTGAAGTCGCCGCTCGCCGAGAAGCCCTTCACCCGGATCGGCAACCAGCACGCGCTCGCCGCGGAGGCGGCGCCCCCGTCGTTCTACACGCTGCAGATGCTGGCGTACATGCCGCTGTTCCGCAGCGAGAACTACGAGCTGCTCGAGCTGCTCTACGCCTACCTGACCCAGCCCCTGCCGCGCAGCGAGCTCGTTCAGGTCGTGGGAAAGAAGATCGTCCCGACTCCGCACCTCGTGTGCGGCGACATGCTTCCGCACCGCAACGCCGCCGACGCCGACGTCCCGTTCGCCCTCGTCTGGCTCGAGCTGATGGCGCGGCTCGGCTATCTCCGGCGGAACGAGAACTGGAACAAGCTGTTCGAGCGCTTCCTCGACGACCGCGACGCGCAGGGGGTCTGGCACCCGCACAAGGGGATGGCCGCGGTCCGCAGCTCGAACCCCTTCGTCTGGGCGTCGTATCCCCTCGAGTCGGGAAGCAGCGGGGAAGATCGCTGGGCTGACGCGACCTTCCGGCTCGGCCTGATCGCCCGACTGGCCGGCCGGCCGATCGAGCCCGTCTGAGCCCCGGGCGGCTCCCGCCGGAGCGGATGTATCCGGCGGGCGATGATCTCGTCACGTCGCGCTTCATCTCGCTCGACAGCGGCGAGCGGGTCTTCGTCGCCGAATGCGGGCCCCCGAACGGCGTGCCCGTGCTCCTCTGTCACGGCTGGGGGGCGTGCGTCTACAGCTGGGCGGGGACGCTGCCCGTCCTCGGCGCCGCCGGCTACCGGGCGATCGCCGCCGACCTCCGCGGCCACGGGCGCAGCGACGAGCGCGACCCGGAGCTCAGCTACACCACGCAGGCGATGACGGCGCAGCTGGCGGCGATCATCGACGCGTTAGGCATCGACCGGCCGGTGCTCGCCGGACACTCGATGAGCGGGCGGATCACCCTGCAGTACGCGCTCGACCGGCCGCACCGCGTGCGCGGCCTCGCCCTGCTGGCGCCGATCGGGGTCGGTTCGCTCCGGCCGTCGATCAAGCGCGTCGGCCAGCCCCTCCTCGCGTTAGGCGCGTGGCTCGGGCCGCTGGCGATCCGCCGCTGGATCATCGGGATGGTGATCAGCGCGGCGACCGGCCGGCTGCGCCGCCCCCCGCCGCGCGACGTCGACGAATACTGGGCACCGTCGCAATGGGGGAAGTTCGCGCGGGCGATCCACGCCCTCCTCCGCGACTTCGACTGGCGCGCGTTAGGCGCGGAGACGATCGCCTCGCTGCCGGTGCCGATGGTGATCGTGCTCGGCGAGCTCGACCCGCTGGTCGTCATCGAGGACCGCGAGGCGCTGGCGCGCGGGGTCGCGCCGATCCGCGTCGTCACGATCACGGGGGCGGGACACATCATCACCGACGAGGCGACGGCGCGGGTGAACACCGAGCTGCTCGCCCTGCTCGGATTGGTCGCATCTGGCGACTAAAGCGCGGCGGCCGCTGGCGTTGGCCCCCCGATCGGGCTAGCTTTCAATGCTGGATCACGGCGCAGCCCGCACCGCGGGCGGGGCGCGAAGCAAACGCGTTGGAGTGACATGGAGCAGAGCGTTACCGGGCAGACCCCCGACATCGGCGCGGACGAGCCGCGCCCCGAGCAGACCACCTTCGAGGCCCTTGGCCTCCTCCCCCGAGTCCTGAACGCCGTCCGCCGCGCGGGATACGAGCGCCCGACGCCGATCCAGGCGCAGGCGATCCCCCTCGTGCTGAAGGGGCGCGACCTCATGGGGCTCGCCCAGACCGGGACCGGCAAGACCGCGGCGTTCACGCTGCCGATCATCAACCGGCTGATCGACGGGCCGCGGCGCACCCGCGCGCTCGTGCTCACGCCGACGCGCGAGCTGGCGATCCAGGTCGAGGAGAGCGTGCGCAAGTACGCCGACGACTCGGGGCTCGAGGTCATCGCGGTCTTCGGCGGCGTGCCGCTCGAGCCGCAGCAGAAGAAGCTGCGAGAGGGCGTCGACATCGTCGTCGCCACGCCGGGGCGGCTCATCGACCATCTCGAGCGCCAGAACGTCGTCCTCGACGACCTCGAGATCCTCGTGCTCGACGAAGCGGACCGCATGCTCGACATGGGATTCGCGCCGCAGATCAATCGCATCGTCGACCAGATCCCGCCCTACCGCCAGACACTGCTCTTCAGCGCGACGATGCCCCCGGAAGTCGAGGCACTGGCCCGCAAGTACCTGCGCCGCCCGAAGGTCGTCCAGATCGGGCGCCGCTCGAGCGCGGCGAACACGGTGACCCACGCGGTCTATCCGGTGCCGCGCGAGAAGAAGAGCGAGCTCCTCGTCGAGCTGCTCAAGGACACGAAGACGGAGACGGTGCTCGTCTTCACCCGCACGAAGCACGGGGCGGACAAGGTCGTGCACGCGCTGGAGAAGGCCGGGGTGAAGGCGACCGCGATGCACGCCGACAAGACGCAGGCGCAGCGGATCAAGGCCCTCGAGCAGTTCCGCAGCGGCGAGGTCAACGTGCTCGTCGCGACCGACATCGCGCAGCGCGGTCTCGACATCTCCGGCATCACGCACGTCGTCAACTACGACGTGCCGCAGCAGCCCGAGGATTACATCCACCGCATCGGGCGCACCGGCCGCGCGGCCACGACCGGGGACGCGTTCACCTTCATGTCCCCCGACGAGATCGCGATGGTGCGCTCGATCGAGAACACCATCGGCTCGCCGATCCCGCGCATCTCGGTGCCGGGCTACGATTTCGGGACGGTCGCCGCGGACTGACCGACCGCGGATCCGGCCGCGCGCAAGGGTTTTGACGGGGCGCGCGGCGGGCTAACCTTCCGGACGGCGCGCTCGTGCGCCTGGCTCATTCACCGGGGGGCGCGACATGTCCGAGGGACTCATCCTCGTGCTCGTGGTCGCGGCGAGCTATCTCGCGGCGCGCGTCGCGTTCGAGTGGCTGGCCTGGCGATTCCTCATCGTCAGCGGCGCCGAGTACCTCCTGCTCGGCATCCTCCTCGGGCCGCAGCTGTCGGGGATCCTCTCGCCCGACGCCGTCGAGAGCTTTGCTCCCATCACCAGCCTCGGCCTCGGCTGGATGGGCGCGTTGATCGGGGGGCAGCTCGTCCTGCCGCGAATGATCCGCACCGCGGCCGTGCTTTACCGCGTCGCGCTGGTGGAGAGCCTCCTCACCTTCGCCTTCACCGCCGCGTTGATGGCGGCCGGCATCTACGGGACCCTCGACGTCGCGCCGCGCATCGCGATCGTCGCCGGTGTCGGGCTCGGCGCCGTCGCCACTGTCTCGGCGACCGCCGGGGTTGCCGTCGTCGCGCGACAGCTCGGCCGCCGCAGCCCCGTCGTCCAGCAGCTCGAGGTCGCGTCGGCGACGAACGCGGTGGTCGGGATTCTCGTGTCCGGGCTGCTCTTCGCGATCGTCCATCCCGACCCTGACGCTGCCGTGGTCGGTCGTCCGCTGACACCGACCGAATGGGCGGTGATCACGATCGCGGTCGGCGTCGTCGGCGGAGCGCTCTTCCATCTCTTCGTCGGCGAGGAACGGAAGGTGGACCGCCTGTTCATCTCGCTCGCTGGCGCGGTGATCCTCGTCAGCGGCGCGGCGACGTACCTGCGCGTGTCCCCACTGCTGGCCGCGGTCTGCTTCGGATTCGTGCTCGTCAACACGACGCGCAGCCGCGCGCAGATCACCATCGCCCTCGAGCGCATCGAGCGCCCGCTCTACTTCGCGCTGCTCGTGCTGGCCGGGGCGACCTGGCGCCCGAGCGTTCGCGACTCGGTGGTGCTCGTGCTCCTCTTCCTCCTCGTGCGCATCGCCGCGAAGATCGGGGCGGCGCGATTGGCGGCGCGGTGGAATGGCATGCTCCCCGCGCTCGGCCCGCACTGGGGGCGGGGGCTGCTCGGGCAAGGCGGTCTCGCCCTCGCCGTCGCGCTCAGCTACCTGTACCGGGAGGACGTCCCCCTGGCCAACCTCGTCTTCACCGCCGCGGTCGCGTCGGTGCTCCTCACCGACGTGCTCTCGGCGCGATTCGTCCGCTCGCTGGTCTACGTCGACGTGCACCAGGTGATCGCCGGGGCGGAGCAGCCGAGGGCGACGAAGTCGCCGGTTCCGGTCGGGCCGGTGCCGCCCAACATCGTCCAGCCTGATGCGCCGTCATCGGCGGACGCCTGATGCGGCGCGTCGTCATCCTCGCGCTGCTCTTCGGGGCGATGCAGCTGGTCCTGCCGTTAGGCGGCGGGGGGCACGGTTCGCAGTGGCTGCTGACCTTCGGCTTCCTGATCCTCGCCGCGTACAGCGTTGGTGAGTTGGCGGTGCTCGTCCGGCTGCCGAAGATCACGGGCTACCTCGCCGCCGGCGTGATCTTCGGGCCATCGCTCTTCAACACGGTGACTGTGGACGCGATCGGCGAGCTCCGCCCGGTGAGCTCGCTGGCGATCGGCCTCATCGCCTACCTCGCCGGGGCAGAGCTGCGTTGGGAGGAGGTCCGGAAGCGCGGTGCGACGATCGTGAAGATCCTCACCGCCGAGATGGTGCTCGGGTTGGTCGCGCTCAGTGCCGTGCTCTGGGCGTTAGGCGACCGGATCCCCTTCCTCCAGGGGACGGCGGGTTCCTCCCGAGTCGCCTTCGCGGTGCTCTTCGGCGCGGTCGCCATCGTGCACTCTCCGGCCGTCGTGATGGCCCTGCTCTCCGAGACGCGCGCCGGTGGGCCGATCGCGCGCACGACTCTCGGAGTCGTGCTCGTGTCCGACGTCGTGGTCGTCATCCTCTTCAGCGCGATGCTGGCGATCACGCGCGCCGTCGTGCCCCCGACCGGCGCGAACCTGGAGGGCGTCTCGCTGGGAATGATGTTGTGGGAGCTCGGCGGCGCGGTGCTCGTCGGAGCGCTGCTCGGCGGCGCGGTCGCGCTCTACCTGCGCTTCGTGAAGCACGAGCTCGTGCTGTTCGCGATCGTCGTCGCGTTCTTCGGGCTGGTCATCGCCCGCCTCGTTCATGTCGAGACGCTGCTCGCGCTGCTCACCGCCGGATTCGTCACCGAGAACCTCTCGCGCCACGAGGATGGCGAGGCGATTCGCCATGCGATGGAGCGGTCAGCGGCACCGGTGTTCGTCGTCTTCTTCGCGCTCGCTGGTGCCGAGATGGGACTGCGCGAGGTGGCGGGGTTCTGGCCGCTGCTCATCCCGATCGTCGCCGTGAGAACCGCCGCGATCTGGGGCGGGACGCGCGCGGGCGTCCGCTGGGCCGGCGCCACGCCCGACACGCGCCGCGTGTGGATGGGTCTGGTGCCGCAGGCGGGCGTCGCGATCGGCCTTGCCGCGGCGGTCGCCCAGGCGTATCCGGTGCGCGGCTCGCAGATGCGCACCCTCTTTCTGGCCGTCGTCGCGATCAACCAGGTGATCGGGCCGATTCTCTTCCGCTTCGCCCTCAACCGCAGCAACGAGATCGTCTCCGGCGCCGGGGAGCCGGCGGCGGCTCGCCTCACGCCGCTGTCGACTGAGGAAGCGATCAGGGAGTGAGCAGCACCGGACGATGATCGTCGGCGACCCGCGGCAGCGCGAGGCCGGTCGATCGCCCGTGGGTCGTCAGCGCGACGACATGGCCGGCGCCGCCTAACGGTGAGGCGACGGCGAGGCAGAACGCGCTGCCGCAGGTCGCTTCGCCCAGTCCTTCGGCATCCGTAGCGAACACCGTCGCGTCCCCCCCCGCTGCCGGCACCGACATCACCTGTCCCGCGCCGGAGAGCGAGGTGTAGAGCACGCGCCGGCCGTCAGGCATCCACGACGGGGTGAATCCCCCTCTCGTCTCATGACTGAGCTGCAGCGGGGTGCCACCCGCCGCGGCGACGACGAAGACCTGCGAGGTACCGGTTCGAGTCGATGTGAAGATGAGGCGATCACCGGTGGGACTCCACCGCGGTGCTGCCTCCGGGATGTAATCCGGGGAGCCGGTGTCGAGGGGACGCGGGTTCGTTCCATCCGCGCCCATCAGCCAGATGCGCGGCGCCCCGGTGCGACCGCTGACGAACGCGATGGTCACGGCCGACGGATCGAGCGCGGGCTCGTCGTCGTTGCCGTACTCGCTGGTCAGCCGGGTCTGCGTACCGAGCGTGAGGTCGGCGTTGAGCGTCGTCGCGTAAATTTCCGCGTCGCCGTCGCGGAGCGAGGTGAAGACGAGGTGGCGGCCGACGCTGTTCGGCTCCCGGTCGTCCATTCCCGCACCCGATATCCGCGCGACGTTGCCGCCACTCGACCGGTAGAGCGCCCAGCTGCCCCCCGAGTTCGACGCGAAGACGAACGGCGTGACCGTGAGCGGTTGGGGCGCGACGGGGCGATCGCACGCGGCGACCCCGAAGACGAGCGCGATCGCCGCGGTGGCACGCGTCGCCATGCGGCGCGCGAGGTCGAGCCCGAGCCGTCCGATGATCCGCGGCGACCCTTCGGCGACGACGCCGACATAGCGGAACCAGCGCTCGGCGATGCGCGGCGTGCGGGGGATGCTCGCGAGCGCGAGCCGCGCACGCCCCACCCGGCGCACCGTTCGCCACGCACCCGGCGTCCCCATGGGGATCGCCGGCTGAAGCGCACCGGCGGCTGCGAGAAGAGTCTGCATCGGGCGGCGGGCATCGCTCGCCGCGACGTGCGCGAGCACGCGCTCGCGATCGACATCGGCGGTGAACAGCGCCGCGACGTCGAGGATGTCGCGCAACCGGTAGCGTGCGGTCCAGTTGACGCGCACCGCGTGTTCGAGGGTGTGCAGCAGGAGGCTGGTCGGTGAGGGAAGCTCGATGGGCTGGCCGGCAAGCAGGACGGATCGCGTACCAACCCAGATCTCCGCATCGAGCGGAAGCGGGGTCGGCGTCAGGCGGACGTGAACCTCGATGCCTAACGCTCCGGGGCGGATCAGCCCGGCCAGGTGGTGCGCGTAGCCCTCGCCGCCGATCGAGAAGCCGAGCTCGCGCTGGAGGAGGGCGTGCAGTCGCGGTGCGTCGGCGGGAAGGGCGAGGAGGTCGATGTCGGCGATGGAGCGGGTTCCGGGAAGCTCGCCGGCGAGCAGCCGTGCCGCGCCCTTGAGCGCCATCACGCGGATTCCCGCCCGTGCGCAGGCCGCGGCCACCTCGGCGAGCTGCCTGTGCACGAGGAGCCCGTTGCGGAGCGAGTCGCTGGTCGCCGCCCGGAGCAGGGCCCGGAGCGGCGCCGGCACCTCGGCGTTCAATCCCGCTCGTTGAAGGGCGCGATCGAATTGCACCGCGCACCCGTCGAAGCCGAGGATGCGATGCCAGCGGC
>DASSZC010000125.1:0-9513 GCA_035702925.1 Gemmatimonadaceae bacterium
GCCGAAGAGCATGCCCGAGCGCGCCTGCCTCGACTATCACATCGGTCGCTGCAAGGCGCCCTGCATCCTCATGCAGACGCAGGAGGAGTACTGCGCGATGATCGACGAGGTGGTGCTCTTCCTCGAGGGGCGCACCGACGAGGTCGTCCGCCGGGTGGGCGAGCGCATGTCCGAAGCCGCCGCGAATCTGGACTTCGAGCGCGCCGCCGAGCTGCGCGACGTGCTGCACAAGCTCGAGACGATGGAGGAGCCGACCGTCGTCCTCCAGGTCGAAGGTGGGGACCGCGACGTGATCGGCTACGCGCGCGACGGGAGCGACGCGGTGATCGCGATCCTCCGCGTGCGCGATGGCAAGCTGCTCGCCCGCGAGCATCACTTTCTCGACCATGTCGATGACGAGCCGGATGCGGCGGTGCTCTACGCGTATCTGGCGCGCACGTACCTGACGCTCGAGGAACGCGTCGCCGAGCTGCTCGTGCCCTTCGACTTCGACGATCGCGAGCTGTTCACGACGTCGATCGCGCCGACGCGCGTCCACGTCCCGCAGCGCGGTCCTCGCCGGGAGATCATCGAGCTCGCCCAGCAGAACGCCCGCCATCTCCTCGAGGAGGCGCGGATGGCGACCGAGGAGACGACCGACAGGGCCGGGGATCCCGTCTACGAGCTGCAGCGCGAGCTCAGCCTGCAGCGCGTGCCGCGCGCGATCGTCTGCTTCGACATCTCGCACGCGCAGGGGACGGACACCGTCGCATCGTGCGTCTGGTTCCAGAATGGCCGGCCGCATCGCGCCGAGTACCGCAAGTTCAAGATCAAGACGGTCGAGGGGATCGATGACTTCGCGTCGATGAACGAGGTCGTCTCGCGGTTCATCGCCCGGCGTGTCGAGGAGCGGAAGGCGCTGCCCGACCTCGTCGTCATCGACGGCGGCAAGGGGCAGCTCAATGCCGCGCGCGAGGCGCTCGGTACGCAGGGGATCGCGCTGCCGATCATCAGCCTCGCCAAGCGGGAGGAGGAGATCTTCGTTCCGGGACGCACGGACTCGGTGCGCCTGTCGCGACGGTCGCCCGCGCTGCGGCTCCTGCAGCAGGTGCGGGACGAAGCACATCGCTTCGCGGTGACCTTCCAGCGGCAGCGGCGCGCCGCGCGCACCGTCACCTCCGAGCTGCTCTCGATCCCCGGCGTCGGCCCCTCGAAACGGGGCGCGCTCATTCGCGCGTTCGGGAGCGTGCAGGGGGTACGCAACGCGGGAGCCGAGGCGATCGCGCAGCTTCCCGGCTTCTCCCTCGCCTCCGCGCAGCGCATCCTCGCCTCGCTCGCCGAGAGCGATCCCACCAAATCCGCACCGCCCCTCGCGCCGGCGATCGCCGCCGCCGAGCCGCCAGCCCCCGACCCGGCCACATCCGAATGACCCCTCACTGGACGCTGCACTGCTCGGCGTGCGACTTCACCGCGCCCGGGGCGCAGCTCGCATCGGTCTGCCCGCGCTGCGGACAGCCCCTCCTCGTGCGCTACGAAGCGCTCCGCCCCGATCGCGACGCCCTGAAGGGGTGGGACATGTGGCGGTACCGCGCGGTCCTGCCCGTCGCTCCCGGGGAAGCCCCCGTCGCGTTAGGCGAGGGGGGGACGCCGCTGCTCGACGCCCCGCGGCTCGCCCGGGAGATCGGGGTACGGCGGCTGCTCGTCAAGGACGAGGCGCTCAATCCCACCGCCTCGTTCAAGGCGCGCGGGATGAGCGCGGCCGTCACCCGTGCACGGGCGCACGGGGTCCCCGGGCTGGTGGTGCCGACCGCGGGGAACGCCGGTGCGGCGATGGCGGCCTATGCGGCCGCCGCCGGGATTCCGGCACGCGTCTTCGCCCCGGAGACCACTCCGGCGAACATCCTCGAGACGATCCGCGCGTTAGGCGCGACGCTCGTCACCGTCCCCGGCCACATTGGCGACGCCGGCCGCCAGGCGAAAGCATACGCCGCCGAGTCGGGGTACTTCGACGTCTCGACGCTTCGCGAGCCGTACCGGATCGAGGGGAAAAAGACGATGGGGATCGAGATCGCCGAGCAGCTCGGGTGGCGGCTGCCCGACGCCATCGTCTACCCGACGGGGGGCGGCACGGGGCTGATCGGGATGTGGAAGGTGTTCGCCGAGCTCGCCGAGTGGGGATGGATCGACGCGCGGGATCGGCGGCCGCGGATGTTCGTTGCCCAGGCGGAGGGGTGCGCGCCGATGGTGCGCGCCTTCGCCGCGAAGGCCGATCGCGCGTTGCCATGGGAGTCGCCGGCCACGCATGCCGCCGGGTTGCGCGTGCCGGGACCGTTAGGCGACCGGCTCATTCTCCGTGCGCTGTACGAGAGCGGGGGCGATGCGGCCGCGGTCTCCGAGGCCGCCATCCGGCGCGACACGGCCACCCTCGCCCACGCCACCGGCGTCGACGCGGCCCCCGAGGGCGGGTGCGCCCTCGCCGTCCTCCGGCTGCTCGTCGCCGGCGGGCGGCTCGACGCCGACAGCGAGGTCGTGGTCTTCAACACGGGCAGCGGCGCGAGCTATCGCGTATGATTGACTCGACCCGCACCTGACACCGATGCCGATCGCGATCTTCGATCCCTTCTCCGGGATCTCCGGGGACATGACGCTGGGCGCGCTGCTCGACGTCGGTGTCTCCGCCGACTGGCTCCGCGCGCTTCCCGCGACACTGGGGCTGAGCGACATCGGGGTCCGTATCCGCGACGTGCGCCGCGGCGACATCGCCTGCCGGAAGGTCGACTTCGAGATCCCGCCGCAGCCCCATGGCCGCGGCATTCGCGAGATCCGGGCGCTGGTCGCCGCGGCCCCGGTGCCTGACGTCGTCAGGCAGCAGGCCGACCGCGCCTTCACCCTGATCGCCGAGTGCGAAGCGGAGATTCACGGGATGGCGCCGGAGGAGGTGCACCTGCACGAAGTCGGCGCCGTCGATGCGATCCTCGACGTCGTCGGCTCGGTCTGGGGCTTTCACCTCCTCGGTGTGTCCGACGCATTCACGGCACGCGTGTCGCTCGGCGACGGGACCGTGCGCGCCGCGCATGGCATCCTCCCCGTGCCCGCCCCGGCGACGCTCAAGATCCTCGAGGGAATTGCGGTCAAGCCCGGCCCCGAGGGGGCAGGGGAGCTCGTCACGCCGACGGGGGCGGCGCTCCTCCGCGTCATCACGGGGGGGAAAGGGGTGCCACCATACGTGCCGCGGCGCAGCGGCTTCGGCGCCGGCACGAAGGACTTTCCCGATCGCGCCAACGCACTCCGGCTGATCCTCGCCGACGCGATCGACTCCGCGGCGCACGGAGGTTCGGGCAGCGAGTCGCTGGTGCTCCTCGCCGCCGACGTCGACGACATGTCGCCGGAGTACCTTGCTGCCGCGGCCGATCGCCTCCGCGCGGCGGGAGCGCTCGATGTCACGCTGCAGCCGGTCGTCATGAAGAAGGGTCGGCCAGGCTCGCGCGTGGAAGTGTTGAGCAGCGCCGATCGCGCGGACGCACTCGAGGAGATGATGCTGGTCGCAACGACCACTATCGGCGTCCGTCGCACCGCGGTCACCCGGCGAGCGCTGCCGCGCCGCGCAGCGGTGGTCGAGGTGGACGGCCACCAGCTTCGTGTGAAGCTCGTCACACGTCCGGGCGGAGGGCTGACCGCAAAGCCAGAGTACGACGACGTCGTGCGCGTCGCGGAGGCGACAGGGCGTCCGGTCGCGAGTATATTTCGAGATGCCGAATTGGCGGCGGAACGCGGCTTCGGGCCCAGTGTATGACGCCCCTGCCGCACCCCGGGCGGTAAACCCCCGAGATCACCATCGAGGAGATTAATGACTCTGTATCGGAGCCTTTCCGTACTCGGCGCCGCGGCCGCGATGACCGCGACCACCGTGCAGGCGCAGCAGGCGAAGGCGTGCGACATTGACGAGAGCAAGCCGAAGGAGGTCGCGACCGCCAGCTTCATGATTCAGCAGGCGCGCGGACTCCCGCCGCAGAAGAAGCTGGAATCGTTGAAGAAGGTCGTGAAGGTGCTGACCGAGAAGAATGACCAGTCGAACCCGGCCGGTCGGAACTACCAGCTCGGCAAGGCGTTCTTCACGATCCTCGAGGACAGCACCGCGCCGCGCATGATGACGCGGGGTGAGCTCGGATTCACGGCCGACGTCGGAACGTCGGTCGATGTGGGCGCACTGGCCGATTCGACGATGCGCATCGTCGAGACCGCGCTTCCCGAGTGCAAGGCGACGACCGGTACCTGGCGCCGCCAGGGTGCGTGGCTCCGCACCACCCAGGCCGCGAGCAACCTGTACAACGCCGGCAACTACGATTCGGCGACGTTCTACGCGAAGCGGTCGAGGATGCTCGACCCGACCGCGCCGTATTCCTACAGCATCCTTGCTTCGCTCGCGCAGCGGAACAACGACATTCCGGCCGCGATCGAGTACACGCGCAAGGCGGCCGAAGCCGCCGCGCCGGTCGGCACCGATACGACCTTCGTCGACCAGCGCCGGCTCTCCCTCTTCAACCTCGGCATCCTCGTCGGCAGCAGGGCAGAGACCGCGACCGGCGCCGAGCAGAAGAAGCTCGCCAGCGACGCGGCCACGACCTTCCAGACCTTCCTCAAGGAAGCGCCGAAAGACGACAACGCCGCGACCGCGCGCGCCTCGCTCGCCCGGATGCTCACCCTCACCGGTGACACCGCGGCGGTGAAGCAGACCTACGCGGCAGTGCTCGCGAACCCGAGCGCGTACGGCGACGACGAGGTGGTCACGGCCGGTGTCGTCGCGCTCCGCGCGGGGCGCGACAGCGACGCGGCGAACCTCTTCAAGGTCGTCGTCGGGCACAACCCCTACAGCCGCGACGGCCTGTACAACCTCGCCGCCGCCATGTCGAACATGGGGCAGCAGGGCGCGCTCCTGCCGTATGCGCGGACCCTGTCGACGCTCGACCCGAACAACCCCGACGCGTGGCTCTTCATGGCGCGCGCGTATCAGGCGAACTCGAAGTCCGAGAAGAACGCCGCGGCCAGGAAGGCGCTCACCGACTCGGTGATGACCGTCTTCGCGAAGTACGAGAAGCTGCCGACGGTCGTGAACATCCGCAGCTTCACGCACAACGGCGCTGACCACTCGCTGAGCGGCACCATCGAGAACCGCGGCACCGCCCCGGCGAGCTACAACCTCGCGGTGGAGTTCCTCGACAAGAACGGCACTGTCGTCGCGTCGAAGACGGCGAGCGTCGGTCCGGTCGCGCCGAAGGGGTCGGGGTCGTTCAAGATCGAGGTGCAGGGAACGGGCATTGCCGCGTTCCGCTACACGCCGCTGAAGTAAGCGCATCACGAGCACGTGAAGCGCCCGGGCGATCGCAGCCCGGGCGCTTCGTTTTTCGGGACGAAAAGGAGTTCGAGTCCCGCGCCGTTGCTGCAGCCGAAGTCGCTCGCATTACTTGATTTCGGCCCCTGCATCTGCTAAATTGCCTCAGCTAGCGAGCAGCTGTGGCGATTGCCGCGAACACAGCGGGGAGATCATCAGTCCTGGTCTTCCCGCATTCATCTGTCGGGGTCCATGGTTCGAGTCAGTCGCGTCATCAGCGGGGGGATCGCGGAAGAGCTGGGGATCGTTCCCGGGACCGAGCTCCTGTCCGTCAATGGCCGCGAGCTCGCCGACTTCCTCGACTGGGAGTTCCTCACCGCGGACGACGAGCTGCTGATCGCCGCGCGCCTCCCCGATGGAGAGCTCGTCGAGTACGACGTCGAGCGTCCCGAGGGCGAGCCGATGGGGCTCGAGCTCGAGCCGCCGACGGTTCGGCGATGCGCCAACCGCTGCGAGTTCTGCTTCATCGAGGGGTTGCCGAAGGGGCTGCGCAAGCCCCTCTACGTGCGCGACGACGATTATCGCCTCTCCTTCGCCTACGGCAACTTCGCGACGCTGTCGAACGTCAAGGAACGCGATATCCAGCGCATCCTCGACTATCGGCTCTCCCCCCTCTACGTCTCGGTCCACGCGACACCGTGGGAAGCGCGGAAGAAGCTCCTCAACAATCCCCGCGTCCCGAACATCCTCGAGCAGCTGACGCGGCTCGCCGATGGCGGAATCCAGTTCCATTCGCAGATGGTCGTCGTTCCCGGGCTGAACGACGCCGAGGTGCTCGAGCAGTCGCTCACCGATCTCTGGAACTTCGGCGACGCGGTGCTCTCCGTCGCCCTCGTGCCGGTGGGCGTCACCCAGTTCTCGCACCTGTACACCGGCAAGTCGATGGACGCGGAGAACGCCGGGAAGATCCTCGCCGCCGTCGAGGCGTGGGAGGCGCGCGCGCTCGAGGAGCGTGGCGAGCGCTGGGTGTACGGCTCCGATGAGCTGTACCTCCTCGCCGGCCGCGAGCTCCCCGACGCCGAGCACTATGGCGAGTTCCCGCAGATCGAGAACGGGGTCGGGTCGATCGCCGCGCTGCGCGCCCGCGTCGCCAACCACGTCCACGAACTGCCGCGCCTCGATGGCCGGCGGATCGGGATCGTGACCGGCAGCGCGATGGCGCCGCTCATGGGCAGCTTCCTCGAGCAGCTCACCCGCCAGACCGGCGCGCACTTCGAGCTCATCCCGACGGTGAACAGCCTGTTCGGTCCGACCGTCACCACCGCCGGCCTCCTGGTCGGCGCGGACATTCGCCGCGCGCTCGCCGATCGCTCCGATCTCGACTTCGCACTCATCCCCGCCGAGACGATCAACGACGCCGGCGTCTTCCTCGACGACGAGTCGTTCGTCGCCGTCCGAGAATCCCTGCCGATGCCCGTCTATCCGTCGTACGACTTCATCGACGCCCTCGCCCCGGAAGGGGAGCGGGTGGCCGCGTGAACGTTCCCGTCGTCGCCCTCATCGGGCGGCCTAACGTTGGCAAGTCCGCGCTCTTCAACCGCCTGATCGACAGCGACCAGGCGATCGTCTCCGAGGAAGCGGGTACCACGCGCGACCGTCATTTCGCCCGCGCGCAGTGGAACGGTCGCGACTTCTGGCTCGTCGACACCGGCGGGATCGCCGACAGCTCGCGCCTCCCCATGGACCTCGAGATCCGCCGCCAGGTGGACGAGGCGATCTCCGAGGCGGACCTGCTCCTCCTCGTCGTCGACGCAAAAGTCGGTGTTCACCCCAGCGACGCGAAGATCGTCGAGCTCCTGCGCGAGTCGCAGAAGCCGTGGATCGTCGTCGCCAACAAGGTGGACGACCCGAACTCGACCGACTTCTACGAGTTCTACAACCTCGGCCTCGGCGATCCCGTCCCGGTCTCGGCGACCAATGGCAAGGGATCGGGAGACCTGCTCGACGTCATCGCCGACAAGATCCCCGAAGTCGCTTCTCCCGCCGACGAGCAGCTGCACGTCGCGGTGATCGGCCGGCCTAACGTTGGCAAGTCGTCGTTCGTGAACAAGCTGCTCGGCGAGGATCGCCTCGTCGTGTCCGATGTCGCGGGTACCACGCGCGACGCGATCGACACGCCGATGAAGTATCACGGCCGCGACCTCGTCTTCATCGACACCGCCGGGCTGCGCCGCCAGGCACGGGTCGAGGACGGCATCGAGTTCTACTCGGGGCTGCGGACGCGACGGGCGATCGAGCGCGCCGACATCTGCGTCCTGCTCATCGACGCGACCGAGGGGCTGCACAACCAGGATCTCAAGATCGCGCACATGGCGTGGGATGCCGGCCGCGGGCTGATCATGGTCGTCAACAAGTGGGACATCAAGGAAGAGAAGGGCGACAAGTCGTCCGCGCACCTGCAGCGCGACGCCGGCGAAAAGGCCCCCTTCCTCAAGTTCGTCCCCTGGATCTTCACCTCGGCGCTCACCGGCCAGCGCGTCAACAAGACGCTCGACGTGATCCTCGAAGTCGAGGCCGAGCGGAAGAAGCGCATCCCGACCTCCGAGGTGAACGAGGGGCTGCACGGGCTCCTCGCCCGCCGCCAGCCTCCTCAGGCCGCCGGCCGCGAGGTGAAGCTCAACTACGCGACGCAGGTCTCGGTCGCCCCGCCGACGATCGCCGTCTTCGGCAACGCTCCCGACCTCGTGGCCGAGCATTATCTTCGCTTCCTTCATAACGGTTTCCGCGAGCTGTGGGGGTTCACCGGAAGCCCCCTGCTCATCGTCCTTCGACGCAAGGCGGCGGCGTAGATGCACCCAGCCATCGGCGTGGTCGCGGGCTACATCCTTGGCTCCATCCCCTTCGCCTACCTGGCGGGCCGCATCACCCGGGGCATCGACCTCAGAGAGCACGGCTCGGGCAACCTCGGCGCGACCAACGTCTACCGAACGTTAGGCTGGAAGGTCGCGGTCGTCGTCTTCCTGCTCGACGTGCTGAAGGGCGCTGCCCCGGTGCTGCTCGAGCTGCGGTTCGGGGCCGGTGACCACCTGAACTGGTGGGCCATCGCGGCTGGTGTCGCGGCCATCGCCGGGCACGCGAAGCCGGTCTTCCTCCTCTGGCGCGGAGGAGGGAAGGGGGTCGCCACGGCGACGGGGGTCTTCCTCGCGCTGGCTCCATTACCGACGCTCGTCGCCGTCGCGACGTGGACCGCGGTCGTGGCGGTCACCGGCTACGTCTCGCTCGGGTCGCTGCTCGCCGCGGTCGCCCTGCCGATCGCGATCGCGATCCTTCTCGGGATCCACGCGACGATCTTCCCGGTGGCGATCGCGATCGCGCTGTTCGTGTTCTGGAGCCATCGCGCGAACATCGGCCGGCTCCGGCGCGGGGAGGAACACCGCTTCGGCAGGAAGGCCAGCGCGTGACGCGCTGCGCGGTCATCGGCGCCGGCGCCTGGGGAACCGCGCTGGCGAACCTCCTCACCGCCAACGGCCACGAGACCCTGCTCTGGGCGCGCGAGCCCGACGTCGTCGAGTCGATCAACGCAGGGCACGTCAATGAGCGCTTCCTCGCCGGCTTTCCGCTCGAGCCGAAGCTGCGCGCGACCGCGGACATGCGCGAAGCGCTGACCGGTGCGTCGTTCATCGTCTACGCCCCGCCATCGCACGCGCTGCGCGCGGTCGTTCATTCCGGCCGCGACTGCATCGCTCCCGGCGCGACGGTGGTCGTCGCGAGCAAGGGAATCGAGAAGAAATCGCTCTCCCTCATGACCGACGTCGTTGCCGACGAGCTTCCGGGTCATTCGGTGGTCGCCTTCTCGGGGCCGAGCTTCGCCGCCGAAGTCGCCGTCAGGCAGCCGACGGCGGTCGTCGCGGCGTCGACCGATCCCGCCGCGGCGAGCCTGGCGCAGGAGCTGTTCAGCAATGGCGTGTTCCGGGTCTACACGAGCGACGACGTCGCCGGGGTCGAGCTCGGCGGCTCCCTGAAGAACGTCATGGCCGTCGCGACCGGGATCGCCGAGGGGCTCGGACTCGGCTTCAACTCGCGCGCCGCGCTCATCACGCGCGGCCTCGCCGAGATGACGCGACTCGGCGTCGCGTTAGGCGCACGCCCCGAGACGTTCGCCGGACTCGCGGGGCTCGGCGATCTCGTACTGACGTGCACCGGCG
>DASSZC010000036.1:0-4712 GCA_035702925.1 Gemmatimonadaceae bacterium
CGTCCCACACGTCGAGCCCCGACACCGCGGCCGCTTCGGCGAGGAGGGCGGCATCGCTGACGAGGTGGCGTCGAACGGCGGTCACCCAGAGGCTCTCGCCGGGCGCGGTGAGCAGCCGATCGACGATGTCGGCGGGCACCAGGCGCCGCAGCACGGGGGCGAGCCAGCTGTCACGCGGGGCCGGATGCAGGAGCGGCGTATCCATGTCCCGACGTTCGCGGCATGGGGCGCGCCGGCCATCATCGAACGGTTACACGCGTGCTCGGCGCAGCGCTGCTACAGGACGCTCCAGAACTCGCGCGCGATGTCGAGGGAAAACGTCCAGCGCCCGTCGCGAAGACCGCGCCCGACGTCGATGCGGAGCAGGTCGAAGGGCGAGACCAGTCCCACCCCCACTGCGGGAAACACTCCGTCCTCGCCGTCAGGCGAGACCCGGGCGCCGTTCACCCAGATCGCGTGCGCGAAGGGCGCGATGGTCGCCTCCCCTGGCGCGCGGCCGAATCGCCCGAGAGGGAACGAGGGAAAGGGGACACGCAGCCGCAGCTCGACGTGCTGCGACGCCCCGGTCGTCGCGGCGAAAGCGTGATAGTCATAGCCCGGCCCCGTCACCGGACCACCGAGGTAGACCAGCTCCTGCGCCGCGACCGGCCGCGGCGAGTCGCTGTGGGCGATCGTCGAGTGAAGGGCCAGCGTGGCGCTGCCTAACGGCCGCTCGCCGGACAGCGACACCGCCGCACGCAGCGTCTGGCCGACGCTGTCCGCGAACCGGGCGGTCGGGGCCGTCAGGCGGAGCTCGGCGCCACCGCGGACGGTGAAGCCAACGGGCGCGGCGACGGTGGGCCGCTCGAGCGACATCGTGTACCGCGCAGCACGCAGGGCGACGGCGGGGATCGCCTGGTGATAGCGGCCGCTCGCCGGCACCGCGTGCACCCCGAGCGCGCCCTGCTCCTCCACGCTTCCCTCGAGGCGGAGAATGACGCCGGATGCCACCGCTCGCGTCGCGCGCACCCCGATGGCTCGCACGTGAAAGGGATCGGTGTAGTCGCTCCCGAACTCCTGCGCGGCGATGCTGTTGCGCGCGAGGGACACCTCCTGCTCGTCGCCGACGTCGCGCCAGTCGTCTTCCGCGACGAGGGCAACACCGCTCCCGTTCGCCGTCTGCCAGCCGAGCGCGCCGTGGCCTTTCGCCCGGTGGTCGTCGAAGCCATACCGCCCGCCGATCGTAGTGGTGATCCCCCATCCCCACCGTCGCGAAAGCGCCCCGCCTAACGCGAGCCCCTCGACCCGGTCGACGCGGACGATGTCCGACAGCCCGCGCGCGGCGACGGCCGCGCGGTGCTCGCGCGTCAGTGCCTGCTGCCTGACGAGCGCGCGCGCTTCCTCCTGCACCTTCTTCACGTCCTCGTCGGTCACCGCCCGCACGTCGTCGGGGAGGGAATCGAGGACGCGGCCGGTGAATCCCTTCCGCAGCTGGTCGCGCGGCGCGCCGAGCACGATCTCCGGACCGCCGAAGAATCCGGCCGGGATCCCCTTGTTCACCTCGTAGCAGCAGATCTCCCAGCGCCCGCGAATGATCCCCCGCACCGGATAGTCCATCCACGAGCCCGTGCGCCGGATCTCGATCTCCTGCCGGCTCGGAAGCCAGAACCGTCCTTCGACCAGGGAGCTCTCGAGCACGACCGAGATGTCCTCGAGTGCCTTGTCGCGCAGCGCGGAACGCGTGAACGAGAAGGCCATGCGCACCACCTGCGCGGTCTCCCGTTCGACGAACACCGCGCCGATGATGCGCGGCTTCGTGTCATCGCGTGGCCGCACCCGGATGATGTCGACGGTGATCGTGCGCCCGGGGATCTGGATGCGCAGCGAATCGCCGACCGCGAAGTCGTAGTCGGCGAGACCATCCGCCGAGAGCGGATGCGGCACGTCGACGACCTCGTCGCCATCCCCGAGCCGGATGATGCTCGGGAAGTTGTTCTGGACGATGCCGAGATGGTCGCGATGGTAAGCGATGTCGGTCGGCAGGAGGAGGGTGTCGCGCTGCCCGACGATGCGCTGCTTGCTCAGGTTGGGCGCGCGCCAGTAGACTTCGATCGACAGCTCGTCGGCTTTCACCACGCGCGGCGGCTCGCGGAACCCCTCCCCGACCTGCGCGAGGAAGGTGAGGTAGCCGTGCGCCTTCGCCTGGTAGTCGACGAGACCGGAGTCGGCGAGAGTGCGCGCGCGACGCTCGGTCGCCTGGCGGACCAGGGTGAGGGTCCGGGCGTCGTTCCAACCTTGCGCCGCGCTTCGCCGCGGGACGGTCACCAGCAGACCGGCCGCGGCGAATCCGACGAGACTCGACCGAAACATCGACCACCGCATGATTCGCGAATATCGCCGGCGTGCGAGCGCGTCACAAGCGGATTGCCTTACGACGCTGCCGCGAACCCGATGAGCTTCGACGACTTCCGCGCCCGCGCCGCCAACGGGGGAATGATCCCCGTCTGGCGCGATTGCCTGCTCGACACCGACACCCCCGTTTCGGCCTTCGCCAAGCTGCGGCGCGGACCGTTCGCCTTTCTCCTCGAGTCGGCGCCCGCCGGCAGCGAGACCTGGTCGCGCTACACCTTTCTTGGCGCCGAGCCGCGCGCTGCCTGGCGGCTGCGCGACGGAGTCGTCGAGGACTGGACGCCCGACAGCGGGTGGCACGGTGCACGGCGGCCGGGCGATCCGCTCGCCGACTTGCGGGCGCTGATCGACGCGTACGAGCCCGCCGACGTGCCCGAGCTGGGCGCCTTCTGGAGCGGCGCCGTCGGCTACTTCTCGTACGACGTCGTGCGGCTGATCGAGAAGCTCCCCGACGCGCCGCCCCCCGGACCGCGCGTGCCGGACGGGATCTTCGTCTTCACCCGTGCGGTCGTCATCATCGACAACCTCCGCGCCCAGGCGCGAGTCGTCGTCGGCGTTCCGGTCGACGCGGGAACGAGCGAGGCCGCGCTCCGCGCCCTGCACGACGACGCGTTAGGCACGGTCAGCGAGACCATCGCCCGGCTGCGGGCCCCGGTCAACCTCCCACCGCTCGACCTCGATCGCGCGGCACCGCCGGCGACGGGGGTGTCGTCGTACGAGCGCAGCGCGTTCATCGCCGACGTCGAGAAGATCCGCGAGTACATCTTTGCCGGCGATGCCTTCCAGGTCCTGCTCGCGCGCCGGATCGTCGTCCCGCACGACTTCCCCGGTGAGGCGCTCTACCGGGCGCTGCGCGCGATCAATCCGTCGCCGTACATGTATCATCTCGTTCTCGACGGGGTCGAGCTCGTCGGGAGCTCCCCGGAGCTGCTCGTCCGCGTCGCCGGCAGCCGCGTCACGGTGCGCCCGATTGCCGGGACGCGCCCGCGGGGCCGCACGCCGGGCGAGGACGATGCCCTCGCCGCGGAGCTCCTCGCCGACGAGAAGGAGCGCGCCGAGCACGTGATGCTCGTCGACCTCGGTCGCAACGACGTCGGGCGGATCGCCCGCTACGGGAGCGTGGAAGTCACCGACTTCATGACGGTCGAGCGCTATTCGCACGTGCTGCACATCGTCAGCGAGGTACGCGGGACGCTCCCGCCCGAGGCGAGCGCGATCGACGTCTTCCGCGCGACCTTCCCGGCGGGGACGATGACCGGCGCGCCCAAGGTGCGCGCGATGCAGATCATCGACGAGCTCGAGCCGCACCGGCGCGGGGCGTACGCGGGCGCGGTCGGCTACATCGCCGCGGGGGACCGCCGGATGGACCTCGCGATCACGATCCGGACCTGCGTGATCGCCGACGGGGAGGCGAACGTCCAGGCCGGGGCCGGGATCGTCGCCGACTCCATCGGGGAGCGCGAATGGGAGGAGACGGAAAACAAGGCGCGTGCGATGCTCACCGCGATCGGTCAGGTGCGTCACGCTCTCGGGATTGTTTCGGGTGGCCCCGGCGCGGGTGAGCCCCGCGGCGCGGCCATGCTCCGCGAGCCACAGCGCTAGGCGATTGGCCTGACTCTGGTCATATTTGGGGCGATGCCTTTCAAGCTGATCAGCACCGAGGGCGAACAGACCTTCGAGCTCCGCTCCGGTGGAACGCTCGTCGTCGGTCGCGCCCTCACCAGTGACATTCCCGTCCTCGATCCCACGATCTCGCGCCGCCACGCCGAGGTGCTCTGGGACACAACGGGGGTGCACGTCAAGGATCTCGGCTCGAGCAACGGGACCTTCCTCAACGGCGTGAAAGTCGAGGAGGCGAAGCTCTCGCCGGGCGACGTCATATCGTTCGGCAAGGTTCCCTTCCGACTGAAGGAGATCACCGGTGACGTGCGGCCGAACGTCACGGACACGCCGAGCTCCTTCGGGCCGGTCGTCGCGCCGGGGGCGACGATCGTCCGCGCACTGCCCGTGCGCAACGACTCGCGGCAGCCCTTCGCCGCGGTGCGTGCGAGCCACGTCACGACCGGCGTCGTCGAGGAGGACACCCCGGTCCGCCGGCAGCAGGACAAGAACGAGCAGAAGCTCGCCCTCCTGCTCGAGGTCTCGAAGGGGCTGACGAGCGCGGTCGATGTCGACGCGCTGCTCGAGAAGATCGTCGGCGAAGTCTACAAGATCCTCGACGTCGACCGCGTCGCGATCCTGCTCGCCGACGACAAGATGGAGCTTCAGCCGAAGATCGCCCGCGACAAGCGCGGCACGACCGCCGGCAAGATGGTGCCGCAGTC
>DASSZC010000446.1:0-2156 GCA_035702925.1 Gemmatimonadaceae bacterium
CTCGGGGAGCAGGGTGTAGTCCGCGAAGTTGCCATAGAGCGGCGACCCCGTGCCCCCGTCGGTGACCGCCTCGACGAGGAAGCGCCCGCCGACGAAGCAGCCGCGCCACGACTGCCCCGGCCCGCCGAACGGCTCCTCGCGATCCCCGCGCGAGCGCATCGCGTTGACCCCGACCTTGAAGCTGCGGAGCTGTGCGCCGATGTCTCCCGCCAGCTCGGCGTCGTCGCAGGCGATCGAGGAGACGAGACAGCCGTTCGAGACGTTCATCTCGGCCACCAGCTCCTCGACCGAGTCGACGAGGACGAAGGTGTCCACCGGGCCGAATGGCTCACGGTGATAGAGCGCGCTGTTGCGGGGGACGTTGAGCAGCGCGGCGGGGGGAATGTACGCGCTCAGGTCCTGTCCGCTGATGAAGCGCGACTCGTCGAGCTGTCCCTCGAACAGCGGGATCGCGCCGGTGGCGATCGCCATCGACACGGACTTGCGCAGCGACTCGGCCGTCGCCCGGTTGATCAGCGGACCGAAGTCGAGCACGGGGAGCGCGTCGCCGGCGGCAGGCACGGCCACCGGGTTGCCGACCTTCAGCGCGTTCGCCGCCGTCAGGTACGTCTCGAGGAAGCGAGGGAACAGGCTGCGCTCGACGACGAATCGTGCGTAGGCGGTGCAGCGCTGCTTGCCGTAGTCGTACCCCTTCCGGATCTGGTCGCCGAGCTTCTTCCACTCGCTGAAGTCCCAGACCCCGTAGGCGTTGACCCCCTCCATCTCGAGGATGTGGCGCTTGCGCGTGTCGAGCAGCGAGGCGGCGACCGCGCGTCCGCTCGCCCGTCCGCCGACGAAGGCGAGACAGTCGACGTCTTCGCCGCGAACGAGCGCGGGACCGAGCTCACCTCCCGACCCGCTGAGCAGTGTGACCGGCAACCCGGCGCGCCGCGCCAGCGCGAAGCCGACGGTGAGCGAGAGGAGGCCGCCGTCGGTCGGCGTCTTGGCGACGACCGCGTTCCCGGCGAGCGCCTGCACGAGCACCGCGTGCATCAGCACCGAGTACGGGTAGTTCCACGACGCGATGTTGGAGACGACGCCTAACGGTTCGCGGCCCGCGAGCATCGACTCCATCTCGCCGAGGTACCATTCGACTCCGTCGATGCAGCGGTCGACGTCGGTCTCCGCCTGCTTGAGAGGCTTGCCGATCTCCCAGATCAGCAGCCGGGCGATCAGGTCGCGGTGCGCGCGGAGCGCCGTCAGGCACTCGCTCACCCGGCGTCTCCGCTCGTCGAGGTCGACGCGCGCCCAGTCGCCGGCCTGCTGCTTCGCCAGCTTGACCGCGGCGTAGGCGTCGTCGAGGGGGAGCATCGGCAGCGGGGCGAGCTCGCGGCCGTCGACGGGTGAATGCACGACGCGCGGCTTCCCCGGCCGCGCCCACTCGCCACCGATCAGGTTGAGGGGACGCTCGCCCTCGCCGAACGCTTCGGGCGCCGCGCTGCGCGCGCTGGAGAGGAGGGTCGGCCAATCAGCATCGGAAGCGACGTGCATTTCGTCTCGGCCTGAGGGGTCAGAGTCGTTGAAAAACGATGATGGTGATGGTCGGTCATCGTTCGAACGCGGGCATCATCCCCATTCAACGACTCTGACCCCTTGAAAGGTGTGCTTACTTCTTCGCCCCCGGGATCAGCGTCAGGCCGCTGACCGTCGCCTCGGTGTTGTGGGCGAAGCGGATCCCGTACACGCCGTCGGTCGACGCGAGCTTGCCGGTGGTGACGAGGTCCGACTTCGGGTAGGTCGCCACGACGGTTCCGTTGATCGCGCAGGTCACCTGGTCGCCGGTGACGGATACCGCGATCTCCTGCGTGACCGGCGTGCCCGCGCCGGACGCCTTGTGGACGGCGGCGTTGGCCTCGCCACGGCCGCCGTTCATCTGGAAGGGTTGCGGGCCGAAGCCGCGGACGATGAAGTTGCCGTTCCCGTACGCGGCGCAGTACAGGTAGCTCTGCTGGTCGGTGCCGAGCTTGTTGCCGCCGATGACGATCCCGTACGGATGCGGGTGATCGTTGAGGTTCATGTACTTCGCCTCATTGAACGTGGCCTTGACCGTGTAGTTGCCGGTCGCCTTGTTCGCGGGATTCCAGTACGTCACCGCCGGCCCGGTGACGACGTGCAGG
>DASSZC010000281.1:0-2285 GCA_035702925.1 Gemmatimonadaceae bacterium
GCTGGTCGCGCTCAACGTCGACAAGCCATCGGGTGCGCTGCCGCTCAAGGTCGCGCTCAGCTCGGATGGTACCGTCGACCTCGACGAGGATTCGCTCAGCTACGACTGGACGATCACCCGCCGCGATGGGAGCGTCGTGCGGAGACTCAGCGGACCGAATCCCTCGTTCACCTTCAGCCGCGCCGGCACGTACACCGCGTCGCTGACGGTGACCGATGCGCAGGGGGCGAGCGCGGCGGGGAAGGTGCAGGTCGTCGCCGGCAACGAGCCGCCGGCGGTGAACGTCGACCTCGCTGGAGGAAATCGCACCTTCTTCTTCCCGGGCGTCCCGATCCGCTACGCGGTGCGCGTCACCGATCGTGAGGACGGCTCGCTCCAGAATGGCCGCATATCGGCGGAGCGCGTGGATGTCAGCGCGGATTACCTGAAGCAGGGAATGGCACTGGCGCCGATGGCGCCGAAGCGCGACCTGGTCGCGCCGCCGAGGGCGGCGATGCCCGGCAAGAACCTGATCGAGGGCAGCGACTGCCTGGCCTGCCACCAGTACAACAGGAAGTCGATCGGCCCCGCGTACATCGACGTCGCGCGCAAGTATCACGACGACAGCACGGCGATGGCGCACCTGGTGAAGAAGATTCGCGGTGGCGGCTCCGGGGTGTGGGGACCGGTGATGATGCCCGGACATCCACAGGTGTCGGAGGAGCAGGCGTCGCGGATCGTCGCTTACATCCTGAGCCTCGCCGACCGGCCGAGCACGGCGCCGCGGATGTCGCCGCGCGGCACGTACGTCCCGGCGGACACTACCGGCTCCTCCCCGCAGGGAGTCATCGTACTGCGCGCGGCGTACACCGACCGTGGGGCGAACGGGATGCCGGCGATCTCGAAGGAGCAGAGCATCGTGCTCCGCGCCCCGACCCTGGTCGTCGCCAGCGGCGAGATGTCGGAAGGAGTGCAGAAGCAGAGCGTGCCGCAACTCCCGGTCGAGATCACCGTCGTCAGCCGCCCTGGTGCATCGGTGAAGCTGAAGCAGCTCGACCTCAGCGGGATCTCGGCGGTGACGCTCGTCGCCATGGCGCCGGCGAGCTATCAGGCGTCAGGCGGGAGCATCGAGCTTCACCGCGATTCGGCCAGCGGGCCGCTCCTCGGCGCGAGCGAACCGGTGCAGCCGACCGCCGACTCGACGGCGCCTCCGGCGCGCCTCCGCGTCGCGCTCCAGCCGACCTCGGGGGTGCACGACCTCTACCTGGTGTTCCGGAATCCGCAGGTGAAGGGGGATGGCTTCCTCTTCGCGGTGCTGACGGCGACGTTCGAGAGCGAGGCGCGCCCGGGGACAAAGACCGTGACGCGTTAGGCGACACCGGTTTCTTTGGACAACGTCACTCATTCGCTCGCCGGCCTGCTGCTGGCCGAGGGGGCGGTGCAGCTTCGCACGCGCCTGACGGGCGCCGGGCCGTGGCCGCGCTTCAGCGCCGTCGCGGCGGTCTCGTCGCTCGTCGCGGCGAACCTGCCCGATGCCGACCTGCTCTACACCGGCGTCGGCGGCGATCGGCTGGCGTACATGCTCCACCACCGCGGCTACACCCACACCGTCGTCATCGCATTGCTCGGCGCGCTGGTGGTGTGGGGTGTCGCCTCGCTCTTCTGGCGATGGCGCACGCCGGAGCATTCCACCCGCGGCGATTCACGCTGGCTCTTCGGGCTGCTCGTCGCCAGCGCGATCAGCCACCTCCTCCTCGACTGGACGAACAGCTACGGGGTTCACCCCTTCTGGCCGGTCGATGATCGCTGGATCTACGGCGACTCGGTGTTCATCGTCGAGCCCTGGCTCTGGGTGGTGTCGGTCCCGGTGCTCGTGAGCGCGACGACGAATCGGGGCGCCCGCGTCCTGCTCTCACTCGTGCTCGTGGCTGGTCTCGCGCTGGCGTGGCGTGTCGCACTCGTTTCATCGGGCGCGGCGGCAGCGCTCACCGCGGGCGCGGTGCTGTCGATCGCGATCGCGAGACTTTCACGTCCCGCAACACGCGTCTCTCTCGCGACCGGCAGCTGGGTCCTCGTGACACTCGTGATGATGGCGGGGGCCGCCCGCGCCCGCGCGGCCACGGAGCGCGCGGCACGAAGCGCCGATCCATCGGCCGAGCTGCTCGACGTCGTCGTCTCGCCGCTGCCGGCGAACGCGGTGTGCATGACGGTGATCACCGTCGAGCGTGCGGGTGCGAGCTACCGGGTGGTGACCGCCCGGGCGAGCGCAGCTCCATGGATCACCCGCGCATCACGATGCAGCGCCC
>DASSZC010000306.1:0-6890 GCA_035702925.1 Gemmatimonadaceae bacterium
GAAGCCCGTCAGCATCTGGGTGCAGCTCGGCATCACCGATTACCTGATGGGTGACGCGCAGGGCGCCGATGCCGCGTTCACGGCGGCCGTGAACCGCGATTCGAGCGTCATGCAGATCGGCGAGCTGCGCACGATGTGGGAGTCGGCGAAGAAGGGACGGTCGGTGCCCGTGCAGGTCGAATCGATGATCGAGTTCCATCTCGACTCGGTGCCCGCCCGGCACTAGGTCGACCTCTTCGAAGTTGTCGACCCACTGAAATGACACCTGGCAATCCCGATTACGGATAGCTTCTTGCACTGTGATGACGGCAGAGCACGCCCCTTCGCTCGTCCCGTTGGCCAATTGCCCCTGACAGCTTCGTGCTGTGTCATCGCCAATCGTCACCCCGGTGAGGATTGGCGATTTGCGTGCGGGGTTCATCTTTGCAACGGACATGCATGCCGGTTTGGCGCAGGACACCAGTTGGGGGAATCGAGGCGCTCGACCCGACGGTCGAACGCCGACACGCGGAAGCGCTGCTGCAGACGGGCGCGCTGCAGAGCGCGATCTTCAACAGCGCGAACTTCTCCAGCATCGCCACGGACGCGGTCGGCGTGATCCAGATCTTCAACGTCGGCGCCGAGCGCATGCTCGGTTACAGCGCGGCTGAAGTGATGAATCACGTCACGCCTGCGGACATCTCTGATCCGCAGGAGCTCATCGCGCGGGCGAAGTCGCTGAGCGCGGAGTTCGGGACACCGATCACCCCCGGCTTCGAGGCCCTCGCCTTCAAGGCCTCGCGCGGGATCGAGGACATCTACGAGCTGACCTACATCCGAAAGGATGGCAGTCGCTTTCCAGCCGTCGTGTCGGTGACCGCGCTGCGCGACGCGACGGAGAACATCATCGGCTACCTGCTCATCGGCACCGACAACACCGCGCGCAAGCAGATCGAGGACGAGCGCATGAAGCTCGACCAGCGGCTGCGCGACCAGCACTTCTATACCCGCTCTCTGATCGAGTCGAACATCGACGCGCTGATGACGACCGACCCGCGCGGCATCATCACCGATGTCAACAAGCAGACCGAGGCGCTCACAGGATGCACGCGTGACGAGTTGATCGGCGCCCCGTTCAAGAACTACTTCACCGACTCGGCGCGCGCCGAGGCGGGGATCAACCGCGTGCTGAGCGAGGGGAAGGTCACCAACTACGAGCTGACGGCGCGTGCACGCGACGGCGTCCAGACGGTGGTGTCGTACAACGCGACGACCTTCCATGATCGCGACCGGAAGCTGCAAGGCGTATTCGCCGCGGCGCGCGACATGACGGAGCTGAAGGAGTTCGAGCACGAGCTGCAACAGAAGAACGCCGAGCTCGAGGCGGCGAGCAGGATGAAGTCGGAGTTCCTCGCCAACATGTCGCACGAGCTGCGGACACCACTCAACGCGATCATCGGATTCTCCGAGGTGCTGAGGGACGGCCTGCTCGGCGATCTCACGGAAAAGCAGCGCGGATTCATCGGCGACATCTTCAGCAGCGGGACGCACCTGTTGTCGCTGATCAACGACATCCTCGACCTGTCGAAGGTCGAGGCGGGGAAGATGATGCTCGACCTCGATCCGGTCGAAGTGCAACCCCTCTTCATGAACAGCCTGTCGATCATCCGCGAGAAGGCGGCGGCGCGACAGGTGCGCCTGACGATGGACGCCAGCGAGGCGCCGGCGTCGCTCCTCCTCGACGCGCGCAAGCTGAAGCAGATCGTCTACAACCTGCTCTCGAACGCGGTGAAGTTCACCGGCGACGGCGGCACCGTGTCGCTGCATGCGCGGAAGGTCGAAAGAGCGGCGGTCGGCCAGCTCACCCCCGGCAAGGTCGGGCGCAGCTTCCCGCTCATCAGCGAGGAGTTCGCGGAGTTCCTCGAGATCCGCGTGCGCGACAGCGGGATCGGCATTCCGGAAGATGGGCTCGACCGGCTGTTCAAGCCCTTCAGCCAGGTGGACAGCGGCCTCGCGCGCAAGTTCGAGGGAACGGGGCTCGGGCTGGTGATGGTGAAGCTGCTGGCCGAGCTGCACGGGGGAACCGTCGCGGTGGAGAGCACCGTGGGGGAAGGTTCCGCGTTCACGGTGTGGCTGCCGGTGAGATGTCGCGCGTCCTGATCGTCGAGGACAACACGGCCAACATGCGGCTGGCGTTGTTCCTCCTCGAGTCGGCGGGGCACACGGTACTGAGCGCGGCCAACGCCGAGGCTGGGCTGACCATCGCCCGCGAGGAGCATCCGGATCTCATCCTGATGGACATCCAGCTTCCCGGGATGGACGGCCTCGAGGCGACGACCCTGCTCAAGGGAGACGAGGCGACGCGGACGATCCCGGTGATTGCGCTCACCGCGCTGGCGATGGTCGGCGACGAGGCACGCATCCGTGCCGCCGGCTGCGACGGCTACATCGGGAAGCCGATGCGGTACAAGGAATTTCTCGCGGCGATCAACGTCTACCTCCCGGTCCATGGCTGACGCCGTGCCTGACGTTTCGCGCGCGGTTCAGCGGGTGCTGATCGTCGACGACGAGCGCAAGAATCGCCAGCTGATCGAGGTGATGCTCGGTGAGGATGGCTACCAGGTGCTGACGGCGAGCAGCGGCGATGACGCGCTGGCGATGATCGAGGTCAGCGCCCCCGACATCGTGCTGCTCGACGTGATGATGCCGGGGATGGACGGCTACCAGGTCGCGTCGCGGATCAAGGGCAACCCGGCGACCGCGCACATCCCCGTCATCATCCTCACCTCGCTCGGCGACCAGAACTCGATCACCCACGGACTCGGCGCGGGCGCGGAGAAGGTTCTTGCCAAGCCGATCAACCGCGCCGAGTTGTGTGCATCCGTGCGCGCGCTGCTCAGCGGCGAATGATGTCCACCCAGCCGCCCTCGTTCGCGGAGTAAGCCGTGGTGCCGTCAGGCGCGACGACGACCTGCCGCCCGTTGTACCCTGTATCGTAGAGGTGCGTAACCGTGAGCGTCGACGCGGTGATCACCGCGGCGCGGGCGTTGTCGGTCGTGACGTACAGCGTTGACCCGTCGGGCGAGATCGCGATCCCGAACGCGCCGGAGAGGGCGACGGTGCCAGTCTCCGCGCCCGTGCTCGTGCTGATCGCCAACACTCGCCCAAGGGAATTGTCAGCGACGTAGAGCGTCGAGCCGTCGGGACTGATGGCCAGTCCGTGTGGCCGCGCGCCGACGCCGAAGGTGCGCAGCAACGTCATCGTCCGCGCATCGACTTCGCTGACCGTGCCGCCGTCGCGTGCGGTGACGTACATCAGCGTGTCGCTGCCGGTCGTCCGGAAGGCGATGCCCCACGGACCGTTGGGTATCGCCACACTGTCGCCGACCGTCCGGGTCGCCGTGTTGACGGAGACGACATAGCCGGTCGTCGTCGTCACGAACACCCGGTCCTCGGCCGGGGACAGCGCGAGGGCGTGCGCGCTCCGGATCGTGAGCTGGCGCGCGACGGTGTGCGAGGCGAGGTCGATGATATCGAGCCCGCTGTTCATGTTCGAGGCGTAGGCATACGTGCCCGCCGCATTGATGGCGACGACGACGGGCGTCCCGCCGGTGACGATCCGAACCTTCGTGTCCGGTGTCCCCTGCTCGAAGGTCTCGATCGCGCCATCGTGAATGAGCGAGACGACGAAGCGGCCGCCCGCGGTCCGGGCGATCCCGAACGCGGAGCCGTCGGTGCTCGTCAGCCGTGGAGCTAAGTCGCGCGCCTCGACGGAGAACGATGTCGCCAGGTTGCCGGCCTTCGCCTGGACGACGGTCACTCCACCGGTCGTGCCTAACGTGAGCTGGGTGGCCGCCACCCCGGTCGGACTCGTCGTACTCGTCGTCGGCGCCACGCTTCCGTTCCCGCTGACCACCGACCAGGACACTGACGTTCCCTGTACCCGAATTCCGAGTCCGTCGTTGACCGTGACGCTGAGCGGAACCACGCCGCCGTAGGGAGCGGCCGTCTGGTAGTAGTTGGGAACGATCGATTCCGGCTGCCCGGGCACGCGTCCTTCGATCGTGAAGGTGGCGGTGAGCGCCCCCGAGGTCGCAGTCACCGTGTTCGTCCCACGGGCCGCGCCGAGGGTGAAGGCCGTCTGCGCGAGCCCGGTGGCGTTGCTCGAGGACGAGGCCGGCGAGACGCTGCCGCCGCCGGCGGTGACTGTCCACCTGACCAAAGCGTTAGGCGAGCGGTTGCCGAACTGGTCGACGAGCAGCACCTCGAGCGACACCGCCGCGCCGGTCGCGGCGAGGGTGGGAGCGGCGGCCGGATAGATCTGGTTCGGCACTCCGCCGACCACCGTCGCCCTGAAGCCGACGGTATCCACGAGCGCGCCGGTGAGCGTGTCGATGAGCACTGCGCGGACCCGCGCGTCGGCACCGGCGGTGACCGGGAGCGTCCATGCCGTGGTCGCGATACCGGCCCCATTGGTGCGCGATTCGGCGGGGTTGACCGTTCCGCTTCCGCTGAATGGCTGGAAGATGACCACGACGTTAGGCACGCCGCGCCCCTTGACATCGGTGACCTTGGCGGCGATCGGTGCGATGAGGGCGTTGCCGGCGCTGCCTGTCTGCCCGTTTCCGGCGGAGACGGCGATGTCCGTCGGCGCGCCCGGCTTCTCGGGGCCAGCGCTGTCCTTGCAGCTCGAGGCGAGGGCGGCGAGGACGGCGAGCAACGCGATCGGACGAAGGGTGTGGCGCATGGCGGCTCCGCGGACAGGCGACGACGTCGAAAGGGGGGGAGGCAAATATGTGAAGCGGGTCGTGACAGTCAAGAACGTCAGGCACCACGGTCAGGCATGACCGTAAGGCAGCTCACACCAGGCCGCGAGTCCACGGGGCCAACCGCCGGGAGTGTCGAGGATATCGACAGCGCAACGGACTCCACGCATCGGGGTATCTTCCTCGACGATGCCTCGCCGAATCCGCTCCGTCCTCCTCGCCCTCCCGCTCTTCCTCGCCGCCTGCGTCGATGCCGGCGGGATCTTCGCGCCGCTCCCCGTCGTGCGCGCCGCACACCCCGGGTTCGACACGAGCCTCTATCCCGGTGACGCGGCGATGCGTGCGTGGGTGGCGCCGAGCTCTCCGTACGAATGGGTCGGCTACTACCTCGCCGCGCCCTGTCACGGCAACACGAGCTGGCTCGGGCGCCGCGCTTTCCTCGGTTCGATCGGCTGGGGGACCGCGGTGCTCTACGTCGGCCAGCAGACGTGGGAAGGGGTGGCGTCCGCGCAGCTGGCCGCGCCGCTGACGGCTCGCGTCACCCAGTCGGCAACGTGCTCACGCACGATGCTCAGTGGCGCGCAGGGAACCATCGACGGCGCCGACGCGGCGGCGAAGACCGCGAATGAGGGATTTCCCGCCGGTACGGTGATCTTCCTCGACATCGAGTACATGAGCACCCTCACGCAGCCGATGCGTGACTACTACCGGTCATGGGTCGCGCAGGTGCTCGCCGACGGCCGCTACCTCCCCGGCATCTATTGCCACAAGTCGAACGCCGCCGCGATCTACGCCGACGTGCACGAAGAATTCCTCGCCCGCCGCCCGACGGCGACCCCCCAGTTCTGGATCGCGGGCTCGAGCGGCTTCTCCCTCGAGCGTATCCCCACCGATGTCGGTCACCCCTTCGCCAACGTGTGGCAGGGAAAGCTCGACACCGACGAGACGTGGAACGGGGTCGCGCTCCACATCGACGTGAACGTCGCGGATTCGAAGGCGCCGTCGGGGCGTTAGGCGAACAGGCGCTCTGTTGGTTTCCGCTGGCACCGGCGTAGGCCACTCTATCGGGACAGTCGTAACGGGGGAACTTCGATTCTTCCGATTCCAAGGATCACAGCGGATACTGCCTCGGTCGCCCACGAGGAGCGGCGCACGCCACCAGGACCGATCCGCCTTTATCCTGTAGCGATCCTGAAATTGTCGTTCACCCGTTAAGACTACCCGCCTCGAGTGGCCGATGAGGGCGGCGTGATCGCAACGCATCCGAGTTGTCCGAGTAATCCGCTGTGATTGTAGTTCCCGCCTCGGGTGGCCGGTGAGGGCGCCCGAGGTTGACTGCTGCTCAGCGAATGGAGATCATCAACCCGTGCGCCACGCTCATGTCTGTCCCGCACTGGTACGCATTTGGAGGAATCTCGTGCAGCGACGCGTTCTGGAGTTCTGGAGAGTCGGCCCATTCTTCGCCGCGGTGCTGTTCGCCGCCTGCGCCCGGAAACCGGCGCCGTCCCCCGACAGCGCAACGGGTGCGCCCCGGGCAGCGCCTCCCACCACCGCAGTGGATTCCGCCGCCGCGATCGAGCTGCGCACCGACCGCGCGTCGTACCGGGCGGGGGACAATGCGACGCTCACCATCGTGAACCACACGAAGGAGGAGTGGACCTTCAACCCGTGCACGCGCACGCTCGAGCGCGAGTCGGGGACAGGGTGGCAGGTCGTCCCCGAGGGACGGATGTGCCCGATGGAAGCATGGATCCTCGGGCCGAGCGCGACGCGCACCGCGCCGACGAGCTTTGGCGGGTCGCTCGACGCTGGTCGCTACCGGCTGGTGATCGCCTTCGCGTCCGCGGGTGAGCCGCGCGGAAGCAGCGTCCGCGCGACCAGCGCACCGCTCACGATCACGAAATGAGCGCGCGCCTGACGGCGCCCCCGTCAGGCGAGGTTGTCGAAGATGCGCCGGAGCGTGCGGCGCGTCGTGCGCAGGTCGGCCTCGGAGATCCCCCGCTCGAGCCGGGCGACGATGCGCCGCGCCCGCGCGGTGAGCGGGGTGCGAAGCTTCTCCGCCCGGCGCGTCAGCCTGACGACGCGTCCGCGCCCGTCCCCGGCCACCGGCTTCCGCCTGACCAGCCCGTTGCGCTCCATCGTGTC
>DASSZC010000404.1:0-2682 GCA_035702925.1 Gemmatimonadaceae bacterium
CGGCAGCGAGCGTCGTCCGCCGCGTCGCGGCGGCGGCAGGGGCCGGCCGCGGGAGTGAGCACGGTAGTCGACGGTGCGGCGGACCTTCGCCGCACCGTCCTCGATAACGGCCTGACCGTACTCTCGGAGCGAATGCCGGGGGTGCGGTCAGTCGCGTTCGGGGCCTGGGTCCGCGCGGCGTCGATCCACGAGTCGCGCGACCGGATGGGTGTCTCGCACCTCCTCGAGCACATGGTGTTCAAGGGGACGGCGACCCGTTCGGCGCGCGACATCGCGCTCGCGCTCGAGCAGCTCGGCGGGTCGCTCGACGCCTACACGGCGCGGGAGCACACCTCCTTCCAGGCGCGCGTCCTCGACGAGCACCTGCACGAGGCGGCGGACGTGATCGCCGACATCGTCTTCCGGCCGGCGATCCGCGCCGAGGATCTCAAGCTCGAGCGGAAGGTCGTGCTCGAGGAGATCAGCATGGTGGACGACACCCCGGATGACCTGGTGTTCGAGCTGCACAACGAGCAGCTGTGGGGGGAGCATCCCTACGGCTACTCGATCCTCGGGACGCGGGAAACCGTCTCGAAGCTCGGGGTGCGCGAGCTGAAGGCGCTCCACGAGTCGGCGTACGCGCCCAACAACATCATCGTCGCGGCGGCGGGAAACCTCGAGCACGAGGCGCTGGTCGACGAGCTGCAGCGCACGGGGTGGGGGGACCCGCGCCCGCGCGACGTCTCGTCGCTGCGGACGGTCCCGCCTAACGGCGCGCCACCGACCATCAGGCACGTCGAGCGCGAGGGTGCGCAGACGCATACTGTTCTCGGATCGGCGACGGTGCCGTATACCGATCCGCGGCGCTACCCGATCGTGCTGGTCGGGGTGATGCTCGGGGGGGGGGATGAGCTCGCGGCTGTTCCAGCGCGTGCGCGAGGAGCTCGGGCTCGCCTACTCGGTGTACGGGTTCCAGAGCTTTCACGTCGATACTGGCTCGCACGGCGTTTACGTCGGGACGGCGCCGGAGACGGCGAAGCTGGCCGTCGAGGCGATCAACGAGGAGCTCGCGCGCGTTGCGCGCGAGGGATTGCCGGCGAACGAGCTCGTGTCGGCGAAGTCGCAGTTGAAGGGCCAGCTCACGCTCTCGCTGGAGAGCCCGTCGTCGAAGATGTACCGGGCGGCGGGGACGGAGCTGTATGGGGAGCAGTACCGGACGCTCGACGAGACGCTGGCCCTGATCGACGCGATCACGCAGGAGGAGGTCGCGGCGGTGTCGGCGGAGTTCTTCGCGCCGGAGAAGCAGACCATTCTCAGTCTCGGACCGTCGGCAGCCGCCTGAAGGGCGCCGCGGCACAACTCTACATCACGCTTCACCGATTCGTCACATGAAGATCGGCGTACCGAAAGAGATCAAGACCAACGAGAACCGCGTCGCCCTCGTGCCGGCCGGCGCGCTGGCGCTCGTCAACGCGGGACACTCGGTGACCATCGAGAAGGGCGCGGGCGAGGGGAGCGGGTTCAGCGACGACCTGTACGTGAAGGCCGGCGCGAAGATCGCCCCCGATGCGGCGGCCGTCTGGAAGGACGCCGAGATGATCATGAAGGTGAAGGAGCCGATCGAGCGCGAGTGGCCGCACATGCGCGAAGGCCAGGTGATCTTCACGTACTTCCACTTCGCGGCGGACGAGAAGCTGACGAAGGCGCACATCGCGAGCAAGGCGATCTGCATCGCCTACGAGACCGTCGAGCTGCCGAGCCGCGAGCTCCCGCTGCTGACGCCGATGTCGGAAGTCGCCGGACGGATGGCGGTGCAGGAGGGGGCGAAGTACCTCGAGAAGATCTTCGGCGGCCGCGGCGTGCTGCTCGGTGGCGTCCCCGGCGTGCTGCCGGCGAAGGTCGTCATCCTCGGCGGCGGCATCGTCGGGATCAACGCGGCGAAGATGGCGGCCGGAATGGGCGCCCACGTCGTGATCCTCGACCTCTCGCTCGAGCGGCTGCGCTACCTGAGCGACGTGATGCCGGCGAACGTGCAGCTGCTGCACTCGAACCGCTTCGCGATCCTCGAGCAGATCGTCGACGCGGACCTCGTCGTCGGCGGCGTGCTGGTGCCGGGCGCGGTGGCGCCGAAGCTGATCCTCAAGGGCGACCTGAAGACGATGCGCCAGGGATCGGTGATCGTCGACGTCGCGATCGACCAGGGCGGATGCGTCGAGACGATGCACCCGACGACGCACGAGAACCCGACGTTCGTCGTCGATGGGGTGATCCACTACGCCGTGGCGAACATGCCCGGCGCGGTGCCGCGCACCTCGACCTTCGCGCTGACCAACGCGACGCTCCCCTATGCGCTGCAGCTGGCGAACAAGGGGTGGAAGCAGGCGCTGAAGGACAACGGCGCGCTGCTCAAGGGGCTGAACATGGTCGAGGGGAAGGTGACCTATCCCGCGGTCGGCCAGGCGTTCGGGATCCCGGTGGAGCCGGCGTCGAAGTTCGTCTGATAGATGGACCGCGGCGCTCGCCGCGTGGAGTATCGTGAGAATCTGGCGGGCACGGCTCTTGAACTTCCGAGCGCCGTGCCCGCGCTCCTTTCCGGCGGCACACCTCTCGCCGCGACGATGCGACCGGTGCTGCCGCACATCCTCTGCTACCACAAGGTCGAGCGCCGCCTCGAGCTCGGGGTGACGCGGCTGTCGCCGCGGC
>DASSZC010000158.1:0-4793 GCA_035702925.1 Gemmatimonadaceae bacterium
CGGTCGCCGGCGCGGGGCGCGGGATGCCGACGCCGGCCGCCACGCCGACGGTGCAGCCGCGGGCGGGCGCGAGCCAGCCGTTCGCACCACCGCCGTCGCCCGCCGCGCCGCCGCGCCCGTCGATGCCCCCGGCTCCCCCACCCGTTCCAGCCGCGCCGCGGCAGCCGGTCACGAATCCCAGCCTCGAAAAGCCGATGAGCGCACCTCCCCGCTCGACGACCGCCGAAGCGTTAGGCGGGCGATGCCGCTACTGCAGCGGTGCGCTCCCCGCCGGACGGCGGCTGACCTACTGCCCGCACTGCGGGCAGAACCTGACGGTGCAGCACTGCCCGGCCTGCAACACGGAGCTCGAGGTCGGCTGGAAGTTCTGCACGACCTGCGGCCGCGGCGTCTCGGGCGCCTGATGCGCGTACCGTTAGGCAGGACGACGCGCCGCCCCTTCCTGGCGGCGCTCGCCGGCGCGTCCGTCGTGCTGGCCATGGCGAGCACCGGCTGCGCGGGGGGCGACCGCGCCGACCGGACCGCCGACACCGCCTTCGCCCCGATCAGTGACAGCACCCCCCGCGCCGGCGACTCGGCGCTGACGGTCCCGCACGACAGCGCCACCGCCGACACCACGGCGCGGGCGCCGCGCGACACGATGCCCGTGCTCCTCGTGGCGGTGGACAGCGCGATCGGCGACTCGCTCTACCAGAACTCGCGCGGACGCTGCCTCTCGTGCCATGGGCCGCGCGGCGCCGGGAATGGAAAGCTCGGGCCGCCCCTCGCCGACAGCGTCCGCATCGACAGCGACGGCTCGGTGGCCGGGATCGAATCGGTGATTCGCGACGGCGTCGCCGTCCCCAGGATCGGCACCGCGCGCATGCCGGCGTTCGGGAGCCAGCTCGATCCGGTGGCCATTCGCCGGCTCGCGGTGTACGTCTATTCACTTTCGCATCCCGGCGCGATCGCGCGGGACTCGGCGGCCGCGCGCGCGGCGCTCCCCGCGGCGGCGCTTCCCGCATCATCGCCGGCCGACACGTCGTCCACGCTCTGACGGCGGGCGCACCACGTACCTGACGGCGAGCCCCTCGCGCGACCGCCGTGCACGCAGACCGGAGAACACATGGGAACGCAGCGCTCGAACACCGACATCGTCTTCCTCTCCGCGGTGCGGACGCCCTTTGGCACCTACGGCGGCGCGCTCAAGGACATCTCGGCGATCGACCTCACCGTCTTCGCGGCGAAGGCCGCGCTCGAGCGGGCGGGGGTCGAAGGACCGGACGTGCAGCACGCCGTCTTCGGCAACGTCGTCCAGACCTCGACCGACGCCGCCTACTTCGCGCGCCACGTCGCGCTGAAGGCGGGGTGCGCGAACGAGATCCCCGCCCTCACCGTGAATCGCCTCTGCGCCTCCGGCTTCCAGGCGGTGGTCAGCGGGGCGCAGGAGATCATGCTCGGCGAGGCGGAGCTCTGCCTCGTCGGCGGCGGCGAGTCGATGTCGCAGGCGCCGCACGTCGCCCGCGGGCTGCGCTGGGGGGTACCGTTAGGCGGGGCCCCGCCGCTCGAGGACACCCTCTGGAGCGCGCTCACCGACACCGTCCCGAACATGAAGATGGGCGAGACGGCGGAGAAGCTCGCCGGCCAGTGCGGGGTGGACCGCGCCGCCGCCGATGCCTTCGCCCTCCGCTCGCAGCAGAAGGCACGCGATGCGTGGGCCGCCGGCGCCTACGATGATGAGGTCATCGGCGTCCCGGTGCGGAATCCGAAGACGAAGGCGACCGAGGAGTTCCGCCGCGACGAGCACATGCGCCCGGAGACCACGGCCGAGGGATTGGCGAAGCTGCGGCCGGTGTTCAAGACCGACGGCGTCGTCACCGCCGGCAACGCCTCGGGGATCTCCGACGGCGCGGCCGCACTCGTCATCGCCGGCGCCGATGCCGCGAAGAAGCGCGGGCTGCGCCCGCTGGCGCGGCTCGTCTCGTGGGGGATCTCCGGTGTCGATCCGAGCGTGATGGGGATCGGGCCCGTGCCGGCGTCGAACATCGCCCTCGAGCGCGCCGGGCTCTCCCTCGGCGAGATGGATATCATTGAAGTGAACGAGGCGTTCGCGCCGCAGGTCTGCGCGGTCGAGCGGGTGCTGAAGATCGACCGCGAGAAGCTGAACACCGCCGGGGGGGCGATCGCGATCGGCCATCCGCTTGGCGCGTCTGGTGCACGGATCACGGCGCACCTCGTCCACGCGCTGCGGCGCGAGGGGAAGCGTTATGGTCTCGGCACCGCCTGCGTCGGCGGTGGACAGGGGATGGCGGTGATCATCGAGCGTCTCGACTGACGAAATCGAAGTCGAGCAGAACTACCGGGGAGAATCCATGCACCGATCGAACGGCAAATCCATGAAGGCTTCCCTGACCGCGGCCAGCGTCGCGCTCGTCACCCTGCTCGCCGCCTGCGGCGGCTCGACGACGCCCGCACCCGCGCCCGCGCCGGCGAACCCCTCCGGCGTCACCACCAACACGGCCGCGCCCTGGCCGGTGAAGACGCGCGAGCACCTCGACCTCTGGCTGCACGGCTTCGCGATGCTCCAGCAGGACACGACGCGCGTTCCCTTCTTCCGCCGCGGCTATCGCGACGCGATGGTCGTCGAGAAGAACCGCCGGGGGGTGACGACCCTCCTCGACCAGAACCGCGACAAGCTGGTGCCGCGATTCGCCGTCAACCGCAATCTCGTCGGCGCGCAGTTCGTCGCCCCCTACTTCGGCTCGTGGGAGGAGCTGCAGAGCGGGATCTCGCTCTTCCTCCAGGCGCAGGGCGACGTCGGCCGCGCACGCGACCCGCAGCAGCAGGCGGTCATCGCGTTCTTCGCCGCGTCGTTCAACTCGCAGGCCGATCGCGACTGGCTCGAGCTCTTCGCCAAGTCCCTCGCCGACGAGCGCGCCAGGTTCTACCACGACTACTGGGTCAACGAGCAGCGGAGCCGCGGCCCTGTCGTCGCCGCGGTCGATTCGCTCTGGCAGAAAACGTATCGCCCGAAGCTGCAGACGTACCTCAGTCGCACGCAGCAGGAGACCGGCGACTTCATCCTCTCCCTGCCGCTCGATGGCGAAGGACGCACGATCAGCGGGGGCAAGCGCGAGAACATCATCGCACTGACCTTTCCCGATACCCCGCGGCAGGCGATCGACGCGATCTACGTCTTCACGCACGAGGCGATCGGCGCACTCGCCTCGACGGTGATCGCCGACAACATCACCCCCGCCGAGCGACGCGAGGGAATCGCCGACCGGATGGCGAGCGCCGCCGCCGTGCGCGGCGGGGCGATGCTGCTGCAGCGCGCCGCCCCCGAGCTGGCCGACGGCTACGCGCGCTACTACCTCCGCGCCGCCGGCGTCTCCTTCACCTCGGGCGACGCGCAGGCCGCGCTGGCGACCGCGTCCCCGCTCGATGCCCGCATCCGCGACGCGATCTCGAGCCAGATCGCCAGCGTCTACGCCGGCATCTGACCGAACGTTAGGCGCCGGGATGGCTGACTCGACCCCGCCGACCCCGCCGCTGCCGCCCGCGCGGCAGCCGGGAGAGCTGGCTGCCTCCGGGCAGCCGGCCCTTCCGATTCGCCAGTCGCTCGATCGCGAAGCGCTCGACCGGATCCTCAAGCGCGCCGGGGAGCTGCAGGTCAGCGGTGCCGATCCCGCCGAGCAGATGACCGAGGAGCAGCTCATCGCCCTCGGTCAGGAGGTCGGCCTCACTCCGCAGCATATCCGCCAGGCGATCGCCGAGGAGCGGACTCGCCCCGCTCTCCCCGAGGAGCCGGGGTTCACCGATCGCTGGGTCGGGCCGCGCACCGTCTCCGCACGACGGGTCATCCGCGGCACCCGCGAGCAGCTCCTCACGCGGCTCGACGACTGGATGCGCCGCGAGGAGTGCCTGCAGGTGAAGCGCCGCCTCGCCGACCGCATCGTCTGGGAGCCGCGCCGCGACTTCCTCGGCAACATCAGGCGCGGCCTCAACCTCGGGGGGCGCTCGTACCACCTCGCGCGCGCGCACGACGTCGCCGCGACCGCGGTCACGATCGACGCCGCGACGACCCTCGTCCAGATCGACGCCGACCTCCGCCCTGCGCGCGCGTCGCGTGTGCGCGGCGGCGTCGGCGTCGCCGCCGGCGGGACGGTTGCCGGCGCGTCGATCGTCGGCGTCGGCCTCGCGGTCGGGCTCGTGATTCCGCTGCTTCCGCTCGTCGCGATCGCGGCAGTCCCGGCAGCGATCGCCACCGGCGTCGGGATTCGCGTCGCGCGCGGCTTCCGCGACACCGCTGAACGTGTCCAGCTCTCCCTCGAGCAGGCGCTCGATTCGACCGAGCAGGGACCACCAGCGCGTGCCCATGTCGCGGATGTACTCGGGCTGATCAGCCGCCGCGGCGGCGGCGCTTCGCAGCGGTGAAACGTTAGGCCTTTCTAATCTCGTGCGGCACGTCACAGGCGCGCCGCCGCGAGCGCGCCGCCTTGCCTAACGGAAGAATTTTCCCGTTGACGCCATCCCCCGGGCGGCGGCAGGTTCGGACACGGCTGCCACACGCGGCCCTTGCCGGCGCCCCGACCGAAGTCCCCGCCCGGCGCATAACCGATCGCTGGAGACCGGCCATGCCCCCCCGCTGTTCCGGCATTCCTCGCGCGCCGCTTCGCGCCACCGGCGCACTCGTGGCAACCCTCCTCACGGCCGGGTGTGGCCGTGAGCCCACTGCCGCGCCCGCGGCCCCGGTGGCTGCAACGACCGGGATCGTCTATGGTCCCCTCCTGATCGACGCCGGTGACGCAAGC
>DASSZC010000471.1:0-2306 GCA_035702925.1 Gemmatimonadaceae bacterium
CGTGCATCGCTGTTTCGAAGAGCCTGTGCATCGCGACTTCGAAAAACCCGTGCATCAGCCCCGGCACGTGCAAGCGAGCAACCCTTTCAATTGATATACCGGCGTGACCGGCGTCACACCGAAGGGCGTGACCGACGAGGGAGCGACCTCGTCTTGAGTGCATGTATAAGCTGCTCAAGCACGATGCGACGAAGAGTGCCGCGCGGATCGTGGTCGCGGCTGTGTCCAGCGCGGCGGCGCTCGTCTCGGTCCTGAGCTTTGCCCGCTCGTATGGGGTGATCGGGAGCCCGGCGTCCCACCTCACGGTCGGCGATCTCGGAGCAGCCTGGGTCGGGGTCTCGCCCACCACCGACACGGTCACCGCGGTCGGGGACACCATCCACCTCGGGGCGACGGTCACCGACAAGAGCGGGAGCGTCCTCGTTGGCGCGGCGCTCGTCTGGAGCAGCGACAACCCGCGCGTCGCCAGCGTCGAGAGCGATGGCACCGTCATCGCCCGCGGCGCGGGGACGACGACCATCGTCGTCGCCGTCGGCGAGCACATGGCGCGGTCGCGGGTGACCGTCAAGCAGGTCGTCGCCGCGGTCCGCCTCAATGGCGATTCGACGATCTCGATCGCTGATGGCGAGCAGGCCCCGCTCTCGGCCCGTGGGCTCGATGCGCGGGGACACCTCGTCGCGCAGCGGCCGGTGATCTGGCAGAGCGCGAATTCCGAGGTCATCGCGATCGACTCGTTAGGCATCGCGACCGCGAAGAATCCGGGATCGACCACCGTCGGCGCGACCATCGACGGGGTCACCGCCTACGTCCCGGGTCGCGTCATCGCCGTTCCCTCGGCGCTCGAGCTGGTGGCCGGGGGTGAGCAGCGCGCGACCGCCGGGAGCGCGATCCCGCAGCGCATCGTCGTCCGCGTCCTCTCGAAGCGCGCGCGCCCCGTCGCCAACGCGTCGGTGCGCTTCCGCGCCGAGGATGGCGCCGGGATGCCCGACCCCTCGGTCGGCAGCACCGACGCCGACGGCCGCGTCCGCGCCGCCTGGACGTTAGGCGCGATGCCCGGCCGGCAGCGGCTCTACGTCTCCGTGGACCACGTCGACAGCGCGCTGGTGGTCGTCGCCGAGGCCGAGCCGGTGGCGACCAACACGAGGGCGGCGCAGATCGGCGACGCGCCGACGGCGGTCGCCGGCACCGCGCTCCCCCAGGAGATCGGCATTCGCCTCACCGACAGCACGGGGCGCGCCCTCTCCGACATCCCCCTCGCCTGGGTCGTCCTCGACGGGGGGAGCATCAACGCCGCCGCGTCGCGCACCGACAGCCTCGGCGAGGCCCGTGCCAAGTGGACGTTAGGCACCGGCGCCGGCAGGCAGCGCATCCGCGTCCAGATCGGGAGCGGCCGCGCCGTCCCCCCGGTGGTGCTGAGCGCGATCGCCACATCGGGTCCGGCGACCGCGGCGACGATCGCCAGCGGCGAGGATCAGCGGGCGACCGTCAACGCGGTGCTGAAGAGGCCCGTCACCATCCACGTCGCCGACAAGCTTGGCAACCCGGTGCCCGGCGTCCGCGTCGCGATGACCACGGAGACTGGCACCCTCGCCGACACCGCCGGGGTCACCGATTCCTCCGGGAACGTGCAGGTGCGCTGGACCCTCGCCCGCGCCGCCGGCGCGCAGCGGCTGACCGTGCGCGTCGAGGGAATCGAGCGGAAGATCGAGGTCGCCGCCACCGCGCTCCCCGCCTCCGCCGCCAACCTTGCCCTGGTCACCGAGGTGATGAGCGGCACCACCGGCAAGTCGCTCGGCGCCCCCGTCGTCGCGACGGTCACCGACAGCTACGGAAACCCTGTGGCCGACGCGCCCGTTGTCTTCTCGGCGAAGTCGGGGAGCACGTCGCCTGTGCGCATCGTCACCGATTCGCACGGCCGCGCCCAGACCCGCTGGACCCTCGGCCGCACCGCCGGTGAACAAGCGCTCGTCGCCGTGGTAAAAGGCCACGACGTCCGCGGCACGCTGACGGTGCAGGCAGTGGCGCCCGAGGTGAAGGCGGCGAAGACCACGTCGAAGTCGACGCCGTCCAGGACGCCGTCGAAGTCCTCGACGAAGAAGAAGCATCGCTGACCGTTGGCGGAACGGCAGGCTTTTAGCTATTAGCCGAGGGGGGTGCCAGGGGTCAGGGGCCAGGAACGACGCTGACGTTCCTCCGTCCCGCCGTGGCTCGACCGCAGTGCCTAACGCCTTGCCCCTGACACCTGACACCCGACGTACCGCGATCTCGACCAGTGAGCACCAGCACCAAACCTCGCATCGCACTCG
>DASSZC010000370.1:0-3939 GCA_035702925.1 Gemmatimonadaceae bacterium
GTCGGCGGCGCCGGCGCGCAGCGCACGCACCGCGACGTCGTCGCCCGCGGTCGCCGAGACCATCAGTACCGGGAGGTCCCGCCACCGGTCGTTCGCGCGCAGCTTGCGCAGCACCACGGTGCCGTCTTCCTCGGGTACGTCGACGTCGAGCAGCAGCAGGTCGGCTGGGCGCTGCTCGAGCTGCTCGCAGAGCCCCTCGCGCGTCGCCGCGGCGACGTCGTAGCCCTGCTCCTTGAGCAGCCACGACACCGCCGCCCGGATCGCCGGGTCGTCGTCAGCGACGAGAATCCGCGCGTCCGACACGTCAGCCCTGGGCGTCGCCGAGGATAGCGCGCAGCCCGTCGTACTCGATGTTCCCGCCACTGAGGACCGCGACCACCGGTCCTCGCGTCTTCGCAGCGCCGGTCATCAGTGCCGCGACGGTGATCGCCCCGCTCGGCTCGACGACGAGCTTCATCCGGTCGAGGAGGAAGCGCATCGCGCCGCGAAGCTCCTCGTCGGGGACGACGACCACGTCGTCGATGTAGGCCTGGTGGTGCGCGAAGGGAACGGCGCCGACTTCGACCGCGAGCAGCCCGTCGGCGAGACCGCCGGTCTTCTCGAGCTTCACCGGCTTCCCCGCTGCCCGTGCCCGCGTCAGCTTCGGCGCACCCGCCGGCTCGACCCCGATCACCCGCGCGTTAGGCACCGTGAGCTTGACCGCCGCCGCGACCCCGGCGCTCAGCCCTCCGCCCCCGACCGGCACGAGCACGGTACCGACGTCGGGGAGATCCTGGGCGATCTCGAGCCCCGCGGTCCCCTGGCCCGCGACGATGACCGGGTCGTCGTAAGGCGGAACGAGCGTGCCCCCTTCGGCGGCGACGATCTCCATCGCCCGGTCCATCCGGTCGGCGGTGGTGGTGCCCGCCAGCTCGACGCGGGCGCCTAACCGTTCGGCGCCGCCGCGCTTGGCCGCGGTGACCGTTGTCGGCATGACCACCGTCGCGCGCACCCCGAACAGCTTCGCCGCCAGCGCCACCGCCTGCGCATGGTTGCCTGACGACGGCGCGATGACTCCGCGCGACCGGTCCTCCGCGCTCATCTTCGCGAGGAAGTTGTACGCCCCGCGCAGCTTGAACGCCCCGCCCCGCTGCAGCGTCTCCGGCTTGAGCCAGACCGGGGCGCCGACGCGGTCGGTCAGCTCGTCAGCGGGAAGGAGCGGGGTGCGAACGACGACGCCGGCGATGGTGCGCGCGGCGTCGTGGAGGTCGGTGAGCGTTATGAGCGATGAGGGCATGCCCCAATCTGCCACACGACGCCGCACATGCCTAGCTCGTTCAGACCTCAACTGCTGGTGAACAGGAGTCACGGAGGGCACGGAGCGGATTGGTCACTGCACATTCCACTTCGCAACCCGAACTAACGTGGGGGCAAGCAGGCGAGATCATTTCGCCCGCTTGCCCCCAATTCAGTCCAGGCCTTCCTGACAACAGGAGTTGTTGCTGTTACCCAACCGCTCCGTGCCCTCCGTGACTCCTGTTAACAAACCAGCCGCCGCAAAACGTAAGCTACGCGCAGATGCGATTGCGTCCGCCGGACTTCGCCTTGTACAGCGCCCGGTCGGCGCTCTGCAGCAGGTCGTCGTGGGTGACCGGATCGCTCCCCTTCGCGAGGGCAACCCCGACCGAGATCGTGATCGGCAGCGCGCTGCCGGGGGCGAGCTCGAACTTGTGCTCGTCGACGTTCCGGCGGAGGCGCTCGGCGAAGGTCATCGCCCCCTGCCATGCGGTGTCGGGGAGCATGATCACGAACTCGTCGCCACCGACGCGGGCGACGGTGTCGGTCTCACGCGCGGTGCCGCGCATGATCTCACCCAGCTCGGAGAGCACGGTGTCGCCGGCGGGATGGCCGTGGCTGTCGTTGATTTCCTTGAAGTGGTCGATGTCGACCATCAGCACCGCGAGCGTGGACCCGCGCCGCTTCGCCTGGCGCCACTCGCGGGAGAGACGCGACTCGAAGGCGCGGCGGCTCACGCACCCGGTGAGGACGTCGGTGCCAACCAGCTCGATCAGCCGGCTCCGCATCTCGTTGTAGCTCTCGCCGAGGAGCGTCAGGTCATCGGGGCGCTTGTCGAGCGTCGGGTCGTACTCGCCGGTGAAGTCCCCGACTTCGACGCGCTTCACGAACTGCCGCAGCTTGTTCATCCGCGCGCGGAAGCTGCCGAAGATCATCACGAGCACGCCGCTCACGAAGGCGAACAGCGCGCTGTTGATCCCGAGCACCGTCCACGTCGGCGCCGGTCCCGCGACGTGCGGCGGGACGAATCGCGAGGCGATGATGTACGCGCCGAGCGTCGCGACCGCGGTGGCGATGCCGAGCCCGCGCCCGAAGTAGAAGACGGTGAGCTGCAGCCCGAGGAAGCCGAGGATCAGGATGCGGTGGAACTGCGACGGCGGCGCGCTGAAGTACACGAGCGCGGAGACCATCAGCAGGTCGGCCATCAGCGTGACCGTCGCGACTCCTCGCGGGAGCGCCTTGGTCTCTCCCTTCTCCGGCGGCCGCTCGAGGATTCGTCCCACGAGCGCGGTGAAGAGGAAGTAGAGCGCGGCGGCCGCGGCGACCGGCAGCCAGGTGCCGCGCGTGTCACCCGCGCCGTAGCGGACACCGGCGGTGATCCCGGCGACGAGCACCGCCGCGTAGCGGATCCACCGCTGCCAGAGCAGCACCTGCCGCTGCAGCTCGGCGCTGTCCTGCTTCAGCTCCGCGTGGATCTGCGTGTAGCTGCGCGTGAAGTCGCGTGAGGTATCGCGCTCGCTTGTCGGCGTGAGCGGCGTCGGCGGTGTTTCGTTTTTCTCGAGTATCGGCACCGAACGCGCGGTCGCGGGACTGGGGGACATGCAGCACGCTGGACCCCCGTCGGGGGTCGGCCTGCGTATATGGACGCCCGAGACCGGTCCACGTAAAAGGGCTCTAATGAAGCCGTCCTCCTCCGCGGTGACCGCGACGTCGACCCGGAAATGTGCGCTGGATCGCAATCGGCCCCTCTCTTGCAAAAGCGGCCTCTACCCCCCGTTTCCGTGAGACAACTGTTTTCCGCAGCCGCCCAGACGGGGATTGATGAGCATCAGCAGTGGAGTCGCCTTACTCGATGAACGGCTCGGTGGCCTGCAGCCCGGCCGCACGTACGTCCTCACCGGCGGGCCAGGCACGGGGAAGACGATCGCCTGCCTCGAGTTCCTCTTCGCCGGGATAAGCGCTGGCGAGAAGGTCGCGATGTTGACGGTGGACGACCCGACCGACCTTCTGGCGCAGGGAGATTTCCTCGGGATCGATCTCGACGAGGCCCTCCGCCGCGAGCAGCTGGTTTTGCTCCGCTACCAACTCGACTTCGCCCGGCGTTTCAGCCGCGCGGTGTCGCCCGAGCTGGCATTCGAGGAATTCCGCCGGTTGCTCGGCGCCGACGCACCAAAGCGTCTTGTCATCGACAGCATCGCGCCATTTCTCGAGGCCGGGCATGCTTCCGGGGCGGGAATCACCGCGGCGCTCGCCTTCGTCGATTCGATCGCCGCGACCTCGATGATCACCTTCCCCGGCGACCTCGCGGGGCTCTACGACCGCCGTCTCGAACCGATGATGCAGCGCGCCGGCGCGATCCTGCACTTCACCGCGCAGCCCGATCGCACCGGCCAGATCGAGATCCGGAAGGTCCGCTTCCAGGTCCCATCCACCGCGCCGATCCGCTTCCAGGTCGGCCCCGGCGCCGGGATCACCTCCCTCGCCGACTCGCGCGCACGGCGGCAGGAGGACGTTCCCGACGAGACGCGTCGGAAGCTCCTCCTCCTCGACCTCGCCGGGGGATTTCCACCCGAGCACCTGAGCGCACTGCGATCCGCCTTCGACGTGTCCGTTCGCGGTGGCGTCGTCAGCGCGCTGTCCAACCTCCTCCAGTCGGGCATCGGC
>DASSZC010000536.1:0-2335 GCA_035702925.1 Gemmatimonadaceae bacterium
TTCGCCGGGACTGACGGCGTGTTCCGAATCCGCGGTTTACGTCCCGGTTCCTACTACCTGCGCATCAACTCGATCGGCTTCACCCCGAAGCGTCAGGCATTCGCGATCACCCCCGCCGCGCCGTCGGTGGACGCCGGCACGATCGGGCTCGGCCAGATCGCGACCGTCCTCCAGGGCGTCGAAGTCACCGCCGAGCGTCCGGCGATGGTCGTCGAGCCGGATCGGAACACCTATCGCGCGAAGGACGTCGCCCCCGCCGCCGCGAACGCGAGCGAGGTGCTCGACGCGGTTCCCTCGGTGCAGGTCGATGGCGACGGGAAGGTGAGCCTGCGTGGCAACGAGAACGTCGCTATCCAGATCAACGGCAGGCCTTCGCCGATTCGCGGGACGCAGCTCGCCGCGTACCTGAAGAGCCTTCCCTCCAACATCATCGAGCGTGTCGAGGTCATCCCGAATCCCTCGGCGAAGTACGATCCCGAAGGGATGGCCGGGATCATCAACATCGTGCTCAAGCAGAACGTCGATCTCGGGGTGAGCGCGGGGCTCAACCTCAGCGCCGCCGAGACCGATCGGTACAACGCGGCGGGCAACGTCGGCTACCAGAGCGGTCCGCTGACGCTGTTCACCAATCTCGGCGTCTATTCCGACGACCGTCCGATCATCGGGATCAACGAGCGTGACCGCTACGATGCGCTGAGCGCTCTGAGCTCGGTGACCGCCCAGGACATTGGTGGCCGGCAAGGCGGCACGGGGCAGAACTTCAGCACGAACGTCGACTACAAGCTCAGCCCGCGCGACCTGTTCTCCAACGCGCTCTCGCTCAACCATCGGGACGGAACCGACAACTCGATCAGCAGCTACGTCGAGTACGACGGTTCGCGCTCGCCCGTCGACTACTACAGCCGCCCGCGCGGCGCGGACACGAAGGGGTGGATGTTCGACTACACCACCGCGTTGAAGCGGACCTTCGAACCGCGCAAGCACGAGCTGTCCACCGAGCTCCGGTTCAACCGTGCGCACGACGAGGATCGGACCGAGCTCTGGAAGGACCCGGCGTCGAGCGCTCCGCTCGAGGGGGAGGTCGACGCGACGGACGCGCTGACGAAGCAGCTCACCGGGCAGGCCGACTACACGCGGCCGTTAGGCAGCACCCTCAAGCTGGAAACCGGCTACAAGGGGAACACCCGCTGGCTCGATCGCGACTTCTCGGTGATCAAGGACGCGCTCGGCGATGGCACCTGGTTGCGCAGCAACCTGAGCAACGCGTTCCGTTTCGACGAGACCGTGCACGCCGTGTACGGGGTGTTGAGCCAGAACGTCGGCAAGAAGGTGCAGCTCCAGGGCGGGCTCCGCGCCGAGCAGGCGAATCGCACCTTCACCCTCGCCGAGCCGGCGCAGCGCTATCCCTACGAGTACACGAGCCTCTTCCCGAGCGGGGTGCTGCTCTACAACTCGAGCGAGGCGACGCAGCTCAAGGCGAGCTACTCGCGCCGCATTCGCCGGCCGGGTACGCAGGAGCTCAACCCATTCCCGTCGTTCTTCGACGTTCAGAACGTCTTCTTCGGCAACCCCGCGCTGAAGCCCGAGTACACCGATGCGATCGAGCTCGGATGGACGCGCAACGGCAAGCTCGGGACGCTGCAGCTGTCGCCCTTCTACCGGCGCACGACGAACGTGATCCGCGTGGACATCAATACCCAGGACACGGTCGATACGCGCGAAGTGACGTCGGTGAGCTTCCAGAACCTGGCGACGAGCAACTCGTGGGGATCGGACCTCAACGGGTCGTTGCGCCTGGGGCCGAAGTTCAACGGCTTCGCCAGCTTCAACATCTTCCGGATAGTCACCGACGGGGGCTCGACGACGGCGGTGGGATCCGACGCGGTGACCTGGTCGATGCGCTACAACGCGACCTCGCAGCTCACCGAGACCTTCACGGTGCAGGGGAGCTACTTCTACCGCGCGCCGATGAAGATCGAGCGTGGGAAGTTCGCCGCCTTCCAGGGGACGAACATCTCGCTGCGGAAGAAGATCAACGGCGACAAGGCGATCGTGGGACTGCGCTTCAACGACCCGTTCAACACCGCCCGGATGAAGATCGTCACCGGCAACGATCGGATCATCCAGCTCACCTCACGGAACTTCGGCGCGCGCTCGGCCTGGTTGACCTTCCAGTACAACTACGGCCAGGCGCCGAAGATCCGCGAGCCGCGCCAGGAGCCGGTCGCACCGCCACCGCAGAGCGGTTTTCCGTGATCGTGAACTGACGGGGCGCGCCTAACGGCGCGCCCCCGTCAGGCTCCGCTCGAACAGCGCGTAGATCCGCCGGTACTCG
>DASSZC010000127.1:0-3822 GCA_035702925.1 Gemmatimonadaceae bacterium
CACGGAGCGGTTGTGATCAAACCGCTCCGTGCCCTCCGTGACTCCTGTTCAAATGCTGTTGCAGTTCCAGCCGTTCGAAGAGGTTGTAACCACAACCGCTCCGTGCTCTCCGTGGCTCCTGTTGATTTGCTGTTCCGGCCCCCGCATGGAACAACGCAGGCGCGGATGCATACCTATTCTGGACGCGCGCGCGGCGGATCACGTAGACTTCCGGGGCGCCGCATCTATCCGCCCTTCAGATATCACATGTCGAGACGAATCCTCTCCTTCGCCGCCGCGCTCTCCCTCTTCACGCCGCTCGCTGCCCGGTCGCAGGCCGTCCGCGCCCAGGACGCGCCGGAGCAGCTGACCCCAGCCGAGCTTCGCGGAGCGGGCGACACTTCGATCTTCGCGCCGCTCGGGCTGCAGCCAGGCAACGAGTATCGCAGCGGATCCGGCGCACCCGGTCCGCGCTACTGGCAGCAGCGCGCCGACTATGTGCTCCGCGGAACGCTCGACACCGCGGAGAAGGCGCTCAAGGGAGAGGAGGCGATCCGCTACGTCAACAACTCGCCCGACACCCTGCACTTCGTCTGGCTGCAGGTCGAGCAGAACGCGTTCAAGGACGGCTCGCTGAACTCCTACGTCTTCCCCGCGACGTCGCGCTTCGGCGCGCGCAACTTCGAGGGGGGCGATGTCATCGATCACCTCGACCAGCTCTCCGGAAAGTCGAAGAAGGCGCTGACCTCGCGCGTCGAAGGCACGATGATGAAGGTCGACCTCTCGTCGCCACTCGCACCCGGCGCGAGCACGACGCTCAGCGTCGGCTGGCACTTCGACATCCCCGAGCATGGCGCGGACCGCATGGGACGCGACGGCGCGCTCTACGAGCTCGCCCAGTGGTATCCGCGCATGGCGGTCTACGACGACCTGCGCGGGTGGAACACCGAGCCCTATCTCGGGCAGGGAGAGTTCTACCTCGAGTACGGTGACTTCGACATGTACGTCACGGTGCCCGCCGGCTACATCGTCGCCGGGACCGGTACCCTGGCCAACCCCGGCGACGTGCTGACGGCGACGCAGATCGCGCGGCTGAAGAAGGCGAGCAGCTCGGCGACCCCCGTCAACATCATCACCCGCGACGAGCTGGCGAGCGGCGCCGCGCGCGGGACGAAGAGCGGCACACTGACCTGGCACTTCCGCGCGCAGAATGTCCGCGACGCGGTGTGGGCCGCGTCCCCCGACTACATGTGGGATGCATCGAGCTGGAACGGCCACATGGCGTACGCCTACTACCGGCCGAGCGCGATCGCGACCTGGAAGGACGCCGCCGACATGTCGCGCATGTCGATCGAGGAATACTCGGAGCGCTGGTTCCAGTATCCGTGGCCGCAGATCACCGCGGTCGAGGGGCCGATCAGCGGGATGGAATACCCGATGGTCGCGATGGAGAACAAGAGTGCCGACAAGTACGACCTGTACAACGTCGTCACCCACGAGATCGGGCACATGTGGTTCCCGATGATCGTCGGCTCGAACGAGCGCGAGCACATGTGGCAGGATGAGGGCTTCAACACCTTCATCAACTACTTCTCCGAGGCGCGCCGCTATCCGGAGAAGGGGACGCAGACCGTCCGTGCGCAGAACGACATGGAGCTCGTCGAGCAGTACATGGCCGGCGGCGCCGATCGCCCGCTCGAGATCAATCCCGACCGCATCGACCCGCGCCTCCTCGGTGAGAACGCATACGTGAAGACCGCCGTCGGCCTCCATCTCCTCCGCGAGGAGATCCTCGGCCACGAAGCGTTCGACGACGCCTTCCGCACCTATACCGCGCGCTGGGCGTTCAAGCATCCGAGCCCGACCGACTTCTTCCACACGATGGAGAACGTGAGCGGCCGCCGACTCGACTGGTTCTTCCGCGAGTGGTTCATCGAGAACCCGCTCTTCGACCAGGCGATCGACACGGTGGTCACCCAGCCGCACGGCGATACTACGATAGTCGCGGTGGTCTACGGCAACCGCGCCCGCGGCGTCCTCCCGATCCACGCCCGCTTCACCTTCAGCGACGGTTCGACCCAGAGCTACGACTACCCCGCCGAAGTCTGGAGCACGAACACGAGCCAGTATCTCCGCCAGTACGAGTTCGCCGCAAAGCGCCTGACGCGCATCGACCTCGATCCGGACAAGCGGCTGCCGGACATCGACCGCGGGAACAACACGTGGCGCAGCGGAGCGGCGGTGACGCCTCACCCGTGAACTGCAGCCATTAGCTGTTAGCCGGTAGCTGTCAGCGACGGCGTCAACCGCAGTCGCTGACAGCTAACGGCTAATGGCTAACGGCCTTCATCAAGCGATCCCCGCCCGATCGCAGCGACCGACGCGCACCCAGCCAGCCCCATCGTCAGGTCGAGCTCCGCGCTGAAGTTCCTGATCACCTCGCGCACCCCGGCCTCACCGCCTAACGCGAGGCCGTAGACCCAGGTGCGCCCGAGGCAGACGGCGGTGGCGCCGAGGGCGAGGGCCTTGAAGACGTCGGCGCCGGAGCGGATGCAGGATCGGCAGGCGCGTCAGGTCGCGGAGGAAGGAGAGGTTCTCCCACGTCAGCGACGGCCGCGAATACGTCGCCACGAAGCGCTGCACCGCGGCGCGCGCTGCGCCCGACCGGAGCTTCTCCGATAGCCGCCCCGGATAACGACGCACCATCGATGCGAAGGCGCGGAGCGACGACGTGTTAATGCGCGCTTTCCCCTGGTCGACGCCTAACGGTTCGCCGAGGCTGGCCCGGAAGATCGGGTCGCTCGTGTACTGGGCGATCCCCTTCCCGTGGAGGAACGGCAGGTAGCCGAGGTCGAGGTCGCGCGGGCGACGGCGAGATCGGCGTCGCGATGTGCCGACAGCGCAGGATCTTTCTCGATGGCGTGATGGTGAGAGAATCACGGACTTGGTCATCAAGGTGCGCCGTGTATGCCACTCTATCGGGAAATTCGTAACGGTTGAACTACAATTCTTCCGATTTCAGGGATCAAGGCGGATACTGCCTCGGTCGGCCACGAGGAGCGGCGGGCGCCACACGGAACGATCTGCCTTTATCCGTAGTGATCCCTGAAATTGTAGTTCTACCGTTAAGACTTCCCCTCTCGAGTGGCCGGAGACGTCGGCGCGATCTCAAAGGCCTTGATCGATCAGGCCGACAGAGCCTACCTGTTACCTCGACTGTTGGCCAGCGTCGTCACGATGTAGGCTTCGTTTGCGGCGCATCGTGTTCGCCGCGCTCTCATTTTCGAATTCTGGAGCATTGCTCCGTGCTCGTCCCGAAGCTGTTTACGACGCTGCAGACGTACGACCGCGAACAGTTCTTCTCCGACCTGATCGCGGGAATCGTCGTCGGCATCGTCGCCCTCCCCCTCGCGATCGCCTTCGCCATCGCCAGCGGCGTCACCCCCGAGCGGGGGCTCTACACCGCGATCATCGCCGGCTTCCTGATCTCCGCCCTCGGCGGATCGCGCGTCCAGATCGGCGGCCCGACCGGCGCGTTCGTCGTCATCGTCTACGGGATCGTCCAGAAGTTCGGGATCGACGGGTTGATCGTCGCGACGCTGATGGCCGGCGTCATCCTCGTCATCATCGGCGCCGTCAGGCTCGGCTCGGTGATCAAGTTCATCCCGCAGCCCGTGGTCATCGGCTTCACGAGCGGGATCGCCGTGATCATCTTCTCGAGCGAGGTGAAGGACTTCCTCGGCCTGCGCGTGGGCGTCCTGCCCGCGGAGTTCCTCCCGAAGTGGGAGCAGATCCTCCAGCACCTGCCGAGCTTCAATCCGTACGCGCTCGGGATCTCGGCGT
>DASSZC010000181.1:0-5097 GCA_035702925.1 Gemmatimonadaceae bacterium
GCCCGCACGCGACGCTGCTCTCCTCGGAACCCGCCGCGGGGGCGAGGCTCGCGGTTGCGCCGTCGCGCCTCCGGCTTCTGTTCAGCGAGCCGATCGAAGTGGCGATGAGCGGCGCGACGATCGCCGATGCGAATGGGAGAAGTCTCGCGCTCACCGTCGCTGGCGACCCGCGCGACGTGCATGCGCTCGTCGCTCTTCTCCCGCCGCTGCGGCCGGGCGCCCATACCGTGGGATGGCACATCGTGTCCGCGGACGGCCACCGCATCGACGGACGGTTCATGTTCACCGTCGGGCGCGCGGGGGCGGCGCTGCCTAACGTTGCAGCGACTGGTGCAGCGGACAGCGCGTCATCCGCTGGCGGCTCCGAGGCCATCATCGGGTACGCCGCCGCCGACAGCGGCTTCGTCGCCGCGCTCGGACGGAGGCCACAGGTACCGGCGCTGCGAGCGGCGGCGATCACGGTGCTGCTCGCGCTCGCCGGGCTGTCGCTCCTGATCGCGACGCTGCCGATCTCCGGCACGCGGCCGATGCGCCTCGCGGTGGTGCTCGCGGTGGCGGCGACGGCGCTCCTCGGGGCCTATCTCGCGGTCTGGAGCAGCACCGCGGTCGGCGCCGAGCACGGCACGCTCGACGCGATCTCCCTCGCGGCATCAACCACACCGGGGGCCCTCGAGATCGCGCGACTCGCGCTCGCCCTTCTCGCCCTCTGGGCGCTCTGGCTGGCGAAGCGTCCCGGGCTCGGTGCGCTGTTCAGCGGGGTCGGGGTGCTCATCACCGGAGCGAGCGGACATCCGGCGGTGACCCAGCCGCTCATCGGGATCCCGGCGAAGTCGGTGCATCTGGCCGCGGCGGCCGTCTGGCTCGGCGGCCTCCTCTGGATCATGACCGCTGAACGACACGGCGCACGGTACGTGGAGGGGACGCGGCGGATCTCATCGCTTGCCCTGCTGTCGGTGATCGTCGTCGTCGCCACCGGAGTGCTCCAGGGATTTCTCTTCCTCCCGCGGCTGGCCGCGCTCACCGATTCGACCTATGGGCGGTTGATCCTCGTCAAGGCGGCGGGACTCGTCGTCCTCGTCTTCTTCGGCGCCTTCCACCGGCGCATCGTTCCCCGCCTCGACACGACGATCGCCCGCCGGCGGCTGCGCGGCTCGGTGCGGCTGGAGATCGTCGTCATGCTCGCGGTGAGCGTCGCCGGCGGCCTGCTGGCGGCGATCGCCCCTCCACGTTAGGCCTCACGCTCCGGAATACCCTGATGCAGCGGTTCAGACTGGCGGCGGTCGCCGCGCTCCTCCTCGTGCCGGCGGTCGCCGGCGCCCACGCGGTCGTTTACCCGAAGACATCGGCGGCGGGTGCCTACGAGCGCTATGTGCTGCGGGTGCCCAACGAGAAAGGCTCGGCGACGACGCGCATCGAGATCCACTTTCCCGACGCGGCACGGGTGATCTCCTTCGCCGACGTCCCCGGATGGAATGTCGCCCCGGTCCTCGACTCGGCGCAGCGGATCGTCGGCGCGGTGTGGACGGGGACCCTTCCCCCGCAGCGCTTCGTCGAGCTGCCCTTCATCGCGGTCAACCCGAAGACGCCGGCGCAGCTGGTGTGGCCGGTATTCCAGAGCTATGCCGACGGCGAGCGCGTGGAGTGGACGGAAGCGCCGGACGCAAAGTCACCGGCGTCGACGACCGACGTCGGCACGAGCGGCCCGGCACCCTTCGGCGGGCGCGGCCCGATGCTGACGGCGCTGGCCGCGCTCGCGCTCGCGTTGATCGCCCTCGGCCTGGCGCTCAGGCCATCGCGGCCGATCCCACCTCGGGGTGCGCGCGCATGAAGCGGACGAGCGCCGGCGCGTAGTCGGCGAAGCGCGGGCAGACGATCGCGCTGGTCCCGAGCGCGGCACTCGCGGCGCTCGTGTCATAACGCGTCGGGTGGACGAAGTAGTCCACCGCGCTCGACGGGATCCGCAGCAGCTCGTAGACCCCGGGCATCCGCTCGATCGACCACTTCGCCATCGCGAGTGGAAGCGGGACGCGGACCATCGTTCGCTCGGTGAACTGCGCCATCGTGCGGAGGATCTCGTCCACCGTCAGGGGCTGCGGGTCAGCCAGTGCGTAGGTCGCGCCGCGGCTGCGCGGCAACCCACTGAGCCAGGTGATCGCGTCGATGACGAAATCGCGCGGGACGACGTTGAACTCCGTGTCACCCGGCCGGCCGATCACCGGCATCACGGCGACCCGCTTCTGCCGGAGCAGCCATTGAAGGGCGAAGTAGGGACCATCGTACTTCTGCGTCTCCCCGGTCACGCTGTCGCCGACGACGATCGACGGGCGATAGATCGTCGCCGGCATCCCGGCCCGCATCATCCGCCTGACCGCGACCTCGGCGAGGTATTTTGTCTCCTCGTAGTGGTTGTTGAAGGTCTGGCCGACGTCGAGATCCGACTCGTGGAAGACTCCGCGATGGCGTCCGCTCACGTAGCAGGTGCTCACGTAATGCAGCCGCTCGAGCTTCGCACATTGCGCGGCGAAGTGCAGCACGCGTTCCGTGCCGTGCACGTTGACGCGCATCGCGATGTCGCGGGCGACGGAGAGGTCGTACAGCGCGGCGAGGTGGTAGATGGACCTCACGCGAGGCTTCAGCGCATCGGCGTCGCGGAGGCCGAGGTTGGCCTCGGTGATGTCGCCCTCGGCGAGGCGGATGCGGCCCCGCAGCGAGGGATCGCGCGTCTCGAGCATGGCGAGCCGCTCGCGCGCGAGCGGGAGGAAGCGCCTCTGCACGACACAGACCGCCGTGGTATCGGGCTCACGCGCGAGGATTCGCGGCAGCAGCTCGCTTCCGAGAAAGCCAGGGAAGCCGGTGAAGACGATCGTGTTCATCGAGGTGCTCACCGCAGTCCAGGGATCCGCCCGAGCAGGTGCACGACACGGGACATCAGCTTCTGGTAGTCCGTCTCGCGGAGGAAGGGCGGCGGGGCGAGGGGGAGGAAGCGCTGCACGGCGACGGTCTGCGCCTCGGTGTACTTGAGGATCCCCTCTTCCCCATGGCGGCGGCCGAAGCCGGAGCTCTTCATCCCGCCGATCGGTGAGCCCGTAGCCGTCCAGGTCGCGGCGTACGCCTCGTTCACGTTCACGGTCCCACACTGGATGCGGCGTGCGACTTCGATGGCGCGCCTCGCGTTGCGCGACCAGACACTCGCGTTGAGGCCATACTTCGTGTCGTTGGCGCGCGCGATCGCATCCTCGACGTCGTCATAACGGTAGACCGCGAGCACCGGCCCGAAGGTCTCTTCCGCGTAGGCGAGCATCCCCGGACGTACGCCGGCGAGGATCGTCGGTTCGTAGAACAATGGCCCGAGATCCGGGCGGCGCTTCCCGCCGTGCAGCAGCGTCGCACCCTTCCCCAGCGCATCGGCAACGTGCTCCTCGACGACGGCGAGCTGCCGGGCGGAGGTCAGCGAGCCGACGTCGACGGAATAGTCCATCGCCGGACCAATTCGCAGCACGCGGGTGCGCGAGACGAGCCGCTCGACGAACGCGTCGTGCAGCACCTCGGGGAGGTACAGGCGCTCCATCGAGACGCACACCTGCCCCGCCCCGACGAACGCGCCGCGCACCGCGCCCTCGACCGCGGCCGCGATATCGGCGTCGGGGAGGACGATCATCGGGTTCTTTCCCCCGAGCTCGAGGGAGAACCCGATCAGCCTCGACGCCGCGCGTTCGGCGACGATCTTCCCCGTGCGGGTGCTCCCGGTGAACATCACGTAATCGGCACGGTCGACGAGCGCGGGGCCGAGCTCATGTCCCTCTCCAGTCACGACGCGAAGCACATCCCGGGGGAGGCCGGCGTCGTAGAGCAGCGACGCCGCCATCAGCGCCGTGAATGAGCTCTGCACGTCCGGGCGGAGGACGACCGCGTTCCCGGCGATGAGCGCGGCGATCGCGTCGGTGATCGAGAGGATGAGTGGGAAGTTCCACGGCGCGATGACGCCGACCACTCCGACGGGATGCCGCAGCTCGATCGCCGTCGTGAGCACGGGGAAGGCGCCCGCGCGCCGCCTCGTGCGCAGGTAGCGGGGCGCGTGCACGGCGTAGTGCTGGGCAACGACGGCGGTATCGAGGATCTCCTCGAACGCGTGGCGCCGGGCCTTCCCCGATTCCAGCTGGATGAAATCGACGATCTCCTCCTGCCGTTCGAGGAGCAGCGACTGGAAGCGCGTGAACACCGCGCAACGCGCCCCGATCGGTGTCGCGCCCCACTGTCGCTGCGCGCGCCGTGCACCCTGCACGGCAGCGTCGATGTCGGCTTCGGTGCCGCGCGGTATCACGCCGAGAACCGCGCCCGTGAATGGCGCACGTACCTCGATCTCCGCGCGGTCGAGGTGCGGGACCGCGGAAAGCGCGGCGAGCGCGCGGAAGCGCCCGTTCATCCGCGCTGCCGGCGGTGCGGCTGCTGCGGTAGCCATTGTCACGCCGACCTCCTCGAAGTGTTGGCCGCCAATCCACGACGCGCACGTTCGCCCGCACCGGCGGCCATCCCGTAAGCTCGCCCGTGCCTCGCACCGCTGCAAGCGCACGATCACGGCACGCTCCCTGCCCCTCTCGCCGTCATGGCACTCCGTGAGTTCAGAGACGAATCCGGGCGCGAGTGGCGCGCGTGGGACATCACCGCGGAGAAGCTGCATCCGTCGACTCGCGCCGAGAACCACCTCCAGGGGGTGCTCGAGGGATGGCTCGTCTTCGAGGCGGTGGACGGCGGCGCGAAGGCGCGCCTCTATCCGATTCCTCCTTCGTGGCACAGCGCGTCCCAGGACGAGTTGCGCCGCCTCCTCCAGATGGCGGAGCCGACGCGCGACTCCGGCGAATATGAGCGGTTCGCATCGGGCGAACGTGCTGCGCAGCGCGTCGCCTCGCGCGGCGCGACCGACGACGCCCCGCCCGCGCACCGCGTCGAGCGGACCTCGACCGAGAGCCGGTCGTTCCGCTACCCGGGTGGGCGGTACTGGTCGGTTGCCGAGTACGTGATCCGCCAACCGTCCGACGGCGAAGGGATCGCGTCGCTACCCGTGCTCCGGTTCACCGCGGGGGCGCGCAGCCTCGACGT
>DASSZC010000451.1:0-3406 GCA_035702925.1 Gemmatimonadaceae bacterium
CAGGCACCACGCTCCCCGCGGGTCAGTGATCGAGTGAGCCGGGAGTAACTGCAACAGCATTGATGACAGGAGCCACGGAGGGCACGGAGCGGTTTGATCACAACCGCTCTGTGCCCTCCGTGGCTCCTGTTCCACATCTGCCGTTAGGCACCGACGCGGCCGGCTCGCACCAGCAGCGGCCAGCTGACCTCGCGAATCGTGGACGGTTTCCCCCAGCTCGCCGCGAGCCGCGCTGCGAAGTCGTCGAGATCCCCGTCGCCGTTCGCCCTGCGATATCTTTGAACCGCGGACCAGGTGCCGATGTAGCCGAGCAGCTGGTCGAGGGTCCACTGCCTCGCCATCTCGAAGCTCGGCGATGGGATCGGCTCGAAGGGAAAGGCGAGGTCGCGATAGCCGTTGTCGACGTGCGCGCGCTCGGAGGGCCAGTAGCTGCCGATCGTCTCGCGGTAGAGCGTGTCCACGACTTCGTCGATGCGCGGCTCGACGCGCACCTGCCCATAGGACCACACCGCGATCGCTCCGCCGCGCACGACGACGCGGTTGACCTCGCGGTAGAAGCGCGCGAGATCGAGCCAGTGCAGCGCCTGCGCGACGGTGACGATGTCCGCCGATGCGCTGCGCAGCCCACTCTGCTCGGCGGTCGCGCAGACGTATCGAACGCGTGGGTAGGGTGTGGCCGCCGCGAGCTGCGCGGCGCTGCCATCGGTCGCGACCACGCTGTCGAAATGCGCGGCGAGGGCGACCGCCGCCTGGCCGTTGCCCGTCGCGCAGTCCCAGGCGAGCCGGCGCGGCCTGACGATCCCTCGGAGCCATGTGAAAAGCGCGGGAGGATAGTCAGGACGAAAGCGCGCGTACTGCGCCGCGTGTCCCGAGAAGTGATCGGCGAATCGAGCGTCAGGCATCGGTCGAGAAAGATACGACGGGGCGGGAGCGAGCTTCGCTCCCGCCCCGTCGCACCATCATGCTACTTGCGGCCGTTCGCGGTGACCGGCGCTTCCTTCTCGGCGCCGTCGAGAATCCCGCCCCGGCGCACGAGCTGCGCGGCGAGCACGGTCTGGATGACGCTGGCGATGTTGTTCGTCGTCGTCTCCGCCGCGCCCCGGCCGTCACCACCACCGGTGATCGTGACCATCTTCGCCTCCGACAGCGCATCGGCGATCGCCGGCGCGATCTGCGGCAGCATCTCGATCTGGCGATAGCGGAAGTAGCTCTCGCCGCCGGCGGCGATCGCTTCGTTGACCTTCTGGATGCTTTCCGCGGTCGCCGACGCGATGGCGCGGATGCGGATCGACTCGGCGTCGGCACCAGCCTGCGCCTCAATGCGCACCCGGTCGGCATCGGCGCGCGCCTGCGCGATCTGCGTCGCGTCGAGCTCCGAGGTACGGAGGATCGCCAGCGCATCCTGCTTCTTCGCCTCGGCCTGGGCGACGAGCGCCGCGTTCGAGGCGCGCGTCTGCTCGAGCTCGCGCTGCTTGTCGGAGATCATCCGTTCAGCCTCGAGCTGCGCTTCCTTCGCGCGGCGCGACTGCAGCGCCGCGACGATCTCCGCGTTCGCCTGCGCCTCCGCCGCCGACTGCCGGCGACGGGCCTCGGCGACCTCCGACTGCACGACCTTGATGTTCAGCGAGTTGAAGATCAGACCGAGGTCGGTGAGCTCGCGCGAGCAGGCCTTGCGGATGATCACGGCGAGCGGGTCGTCCTCGTCGTCCGCGGCCTGGGCGATCGCCTGGAACGACGGCGACGACTGCTGGAGCGCGGTCGATTGCACGTTAGGCACGACCGCGCTGCCGGCGGGCGACGGCAGCCGCGCCGGGGCCGTCTTCGCCGAGAAGAGCTGGTCGTGGGTGAGCAGGTTGATCGCCCGCCGGCCGGAGCTGGAGAGCAGGTCGGTCAGGGTGCTGATCTGGTCCGCCTCCGACTTGGCGAAGAACCGGTTCGCGCCGGTCTTGATCAGGGCGTCGGTGTCGCCGACCGACACGATCGCGCTGGCGAGGATGCGCACCTTGATCGGGCGCGGCGTCCCCTCGGCGTCGAGGTCCGCGGTCTGGTCGGTGATGTCGAGGTCGACGTTGATCACCTTGCTCGAGATTGTCGTCCCGGTGGTGAGCAGCGGAATCTCCTTCGACTTGCCGGGCCCGCGATAGATGACGGTGCCTCCGTGCAGCCAGGAGACGAGGCGAATGGTGCCCGCGTCGACGTTGCGCAGGAACGAGGCGACGATCGCCGGGATGACGACGACGACACCGAAGACGATCGCGATGATGGTGATCCAGGGACGCAAGTCCATACGACGTTTCCTCTATGAGATATCGCGGCGCCGTACGGTGTAGCCGGCGCGCAGCGGGTCATGCACCGAGATAGGACACCGTGCACCTGTTGCGCGCGTCGTCCACCGCTTCGATGCGGAGACGATCGCCGGCACGCACCCGGACCCCTGCCTGGAGGTCCTCGCTGCGCAGCGTGCCGAGCACCTGCACGACCTGGCCATCCAGTTCGATCGCCACCAGCCCTTGTCCTCGCGCGTCGAAGCTCGACACCGCGCGTGCGTCGTCTGTGATGGTGCTTTCCAGCGTCAGCGCCGGCGACGACTCGAACCGGTGCGCGAGCCGCCAGAGCGGCGCGACGAGCAGCCGCTCGAAGAGCGCCCCGACGCAGAGCGCCGCGATGACGAGCAGGACGCCGCCGATGGTGTTGCGGAGCAGCACCCCGCCCGCGCCGAAGCCGACGAGGAAGCTGAAGATGATGCGCGGCGAGACGAGCGCACTGAGCGAGCGCCCGATCCCCGGCAGCTGGACGGCGCGAATATCGGCGACGTCGTGGTGATGCGATCCCGCGGTCTGCGCGTGAGCGTGGCCAGCGTGCGCATGTCCGCCGCCGCCATGATGGGCGCCGTGGTGACCGCCGGCGTGCTCGCCATGGCCGTGGGTCCCGAGTCCGGCGACCGCCATGGTGCCGAGCCCGATGCCGCCGAGGGCGAGACTGAATGTGTAGAGATCCATCGTTCCTGTGCGCCGCGGTTGTGAGGGGGCGCGGTGCACGAGTGTAAGCTACGTGGTTTTCACGCCGATGGTGAGAGGCGGGGGCGGCGTGGGGTGGCACGGTTCTTCGGCGGGAGGGACGCGGGCGCTTACGAGCCGTTTACAAGGCGAGCGTTAGGCGAGAGCGACGGCGGGGGAACTGCGGAACGGCGCCACCGAGGCACCGAGACGCCGAGAACAGCCTTGAAGGGTGAGTGCTTCCCACCACGGTCGAACAGCATGGGGGCAAGTGGGCGAGATGGTCTCGCCACGCTTGCCTCAAAGCAGCTCGAGACGTGTTCGAGCTGTGCCCCGCAGTCACCATACCCTCCGTGCTCTCGGTGGCTCCTGTGAAATATTCCCGCTGTTGCAGCAGCAACTGCAACCGC
>DASSZC010000490.1:0-5800 GCA_035702925.1 Gemmatimonadaceae bacterium
GCGATCGCCGGGATGCGCGCGGGTGACACACTGGTGGCGATCGACTCGACGCCGATCCGCAACTTCGGGGACCTGATCGGGGTGGTCACCCCGTCGGCGGGGAAACCACTGCTCTTCACGATCCGGCGGGGCGCCGAGACGAAGAGGTTGACGATCGTTCCCGACTCGCAGCTCGACCCGAGGGACAGCCTGAAGCGCTACGTCGGGAAGGTCGGGGTCGGGCAGGCCGACGTCACGATCCACGAGGCGATCGGATTCCGTGAAGCGGCGTCGCTCGGCTGGGGGATGACGTGGAGCAACGTCGGGCTGGTGATCGACTTCCTGCAGAAGCTCGGCTCCGGGCAGGCATCGATGCGCGACATGGGGGGGCCGATCGCGATCACGCAGGCGTCGGTCGAGGCGGCGCGGGGCGGGGCGATCCGGCTGTTCGGATTGCTCGCGTTCCTGAGCGTGAACCTCGCGGTGATGAACCTGCTGCCGATTCCGATACTCGATGGCGGGCAGATCGTCATGAACGTGGCGGAGTCGATCAAGGGGCGCCCATTCAGCTTGCGCACGAAGGAGAACTTCGCGCGTGTCGGGCTTCTCGCGATCGCGCTGCTCTTCGTGGTGGTCATGTTCAACGACGTTCGGCGCATCGCCGGGACGGCCATGGGCTTCCTCAGCCGGGTATTCTGATGCGGCTACGCATTCTGCTCGCACTCGCACTCGCAGTGGGGTCCGCCGCGCCGCGCGGGGCGCGGGCCCAGGACACGGCGGTGCGCTTCGAGATCCAGACGGTGGGCGACAGCACCTTCACCTTCGCCGCCTCGCAGGCGCCCTGGGTGGCGCGCGGGCAGAAGGGGATCGCGGTCGATCCGCGCCGGCGCGACGGGCTGGTCGCGCGCTTCGTTGTCCTCGGCGTCGATGCCGGGGTCGCCAACGCGCTGATTCTCGGCCAGTCGCAGAAGGTCACCACCGATCACGTCGTGCTGCTGCGTCCCCCGCGGCTGCACTGGTACGCGAGCAAGCGCTTCTGGTCGGGAGCGTTAGGCGGGCTGGTGGTCGGGTTCGCGGCAGGCAAGGCGTTCTGAACGGGAACTGCTGTTGAACAGGAGTCACGGAGAGCACGGAGCGGTCTGGTAACGGCCCGTGGCGGGAAGGTTCGGTGCAGCGGGCCGTGACAGCTTGGGGGCAAGCAGGGCGAGACCATCTCGCCCCCTTGCCCCCAAGTCGTTCGGACGGGCGAATGAACGACGCCCTGTGCCGTTACCAAACCGCTCCGTGCTCTCCGTGACTCCTGTAGAATAATCCCGAGCGTGTCCCCGCAGTCACGCCTGCTCAGCCGCGGTCGCAGATCAGGCGGGCGCGCTCCCTCGTCACCTGCGCGGCGGAGATGCGGAGCCGCGGGTTGGTGTACTGCGCGCAGAACTTGTGCTCGATCATGATGCGATAGGCGCCCGCCGGGAGCAGCAGGGGATCGCGGAGGGGGAGGGTGCCGCTGCGGGCGCGCTCGTTGCCGAGGGGCTGCAGGGTGTACGTCGCGCCGTCGGGGGAGACGTTCAGCTCGAGGGTGCCGCAGTTGCGGGGGTTGAGCGTCACGGTGTCGACGGCGATGCCGGTGAGCATCGCCGTCGACTCCTCACGGAGGCTCGAGCATCCGCGCGCCCCGGTGACCGATGCGCTCACCTGATACGTGCCGGCTGAAAGCGTATCGAGGGTGAAGGGCCCGGTCCCGAGCGCGATCCCGTTGACGCTGACGGCCGCCTCGCGGGGGACATTGATGATGAGCCGCGGCTTCGTCGCACCGGGGCGCGGGGGGGCGCCGACGGCGGGCTTGCCCCCCGGGCGGGCGGTGGTGACGCGGGCGGCCGCCGCGATGGAGTCGCGGAGCCGCTCGGCGTGGCTCCGGGCGCGGGTGGCGGCGAAGCCACCGATGGCGAGGAGCGCAGCGGCCACCCCGCCGGCGATCCACCAGGCGCGGTTCCGCCTAACGCGCCGGCGGATGCGCGAATTCGTGACCGATCCGCTGAGGGTATCGGTGGAGACGAAGCCGCTCGAGCGCACGGCCGCGGTCTCGCCGCGTTCCTGCAGGATGTGGATCAGCTCTTCGCAGAGCGCCTCACCGGTGGCGAAGCGGTCGTTCGGATCCTTCTCGAGGCACTGGAGGATGACGTCCTCCATCTCGCGGGAGAGCTGCGGGTTGATCGAGCGCGGCTTCGGCGGCTTGTCCTCGACGTGCTGGCGGGCGATCTCGTACCAGTCGGTGCCCTGGAAGGGGAGCTGCCCGGTCGCCGACTTGAAGAGGGTGACGCCGAGGGAGTAGATGTCGGCGCGCCCGTCGAGCTGGAGGCCGCGCGCCTGCTCGGGAGAGAAATACTGCGGCGTCCCGACGACCATGTTGGTGCCGGTCGAGTCGGTGTGCGTGGCGACGGCGCGGGCGATGCCGAAGTCGGCGACGACGGCGTTGCCATGCTCGTCGAAGAGGATGTTGTCGGTCTTGATGTCGCGGTGGATGACCCCTTCGCGGTGGGCGAAGCCGAGGGCGCTGGCGACGTCGATGGCCATCCGGATGAGCATCTGCTCGGGCAGCTGCGTCATCACGTTCAGGCGATCGGCCAGCCCCTGGGGGAGGTAGTCCATCGCGAAGTAGACCGCGTCCTCTTCGCGGCCGACCGCGTAGATCTTGATGATGTTCGGGTGGCGGAGCTTCGCGGCGGTGGAGGCTTCACGCCGGAAGCGCTGCTCGAACTTCTCATCGCCGGCGTACTGCGGCTTGAGGATCTTGAGCGCGACGGGGATGTCGAGCTCGGGGTCGTACGCCTTGTAGACCCAGGCGAAACCGCCGGCGCCAATGATGGCATCGACGCGGAAGCGTCCGAGGGTACGGCCGAGAAATCGCTCTGGCAATGTGGCGACGACTGGTGGCGGGAGCCTTTACAGGGAAGCGGCTCGACTGTAAATTACCGTGCTTCAACCGATTGGGCGCGAACGCCGCCACGGGTGCGGAGAATATACCACATGGCATTGCAAAAAGCATCGACGATCGAGAAGTACCAGGCGCATGGCACCGACACCGGCAGCACGCGGGTCCAGGTCGCGATCCTGACTGAACGGATCAACTACCTGACGGATCATTTCCGGGCGCACAAGAAGGACCATCACGGTCGCCGCGGATTGCTGAAGATGGTCGGCAAGCGTCGCCGGCTCCTCGACTACATGAAGCGAACGGACCTGGCCGGATACCGGCAGATCATCCAGGAACTTGGACTCCGCTACTAGCGGTCAGTAGTCCAAACGCGCGCGGACGCACTCGGTGCGGGCCGCGCGCTTTGCGTTCGTCCGAGCCATTCCCGGCTCGTATCCACGGGCCGTATGAGGCCCGTCTCAAAGAGGCCAGTAAAGCAATGATGCAACGGATCGAAAAGACCTTCGCCGGCCGCCCTCTCGTCATCGAGACCGGGCGCATGGCGAAGCAGGCGGCAGGCTCGGCGACGGTGACGTTCGGCGAGACGGTGGTGATCGCGGCGGTGACGGTGAGCGACAACCAGAGCACGCTCCCCTTCTTCCCCCTCACCGTCGAGTACAAGGAGCGCACCTACGCGGCGGGCAAGATCCCCGGTGGCTTCATCAAGCGTGAGGGTCGTCCGCAGGACAGCGAGATCCTCGCCGGCCGCGTCATCGACCGCACGATCCGTCCGTTGTTCCCGGAAGGATTCAAGAACGAAGTCCAGGTCTTCATCTACGTCGTCTCGGCGGACCAGGAGAACGACGCGGACATGCCGGCGCTGCTCGCCGTGAGCTACGCGCTCAACGCGAGCAAGATCCCCTTCGCCGGCCCGATCGCCGGCGCGCGCGTCGGCCGCGTCGAGGACAAGTGGGTGCTGAACCCGACGTTCGCCCAGCTCGCGTACAGCGACATGGAGCTCGTCGTCTCCGGCTCGAAGGACTCGATCGTGATGGTCGAGGGCGGGGCGCTCGAGGTCTCGGAGAAGGACGTCATCCAGGCGATCACCATCGGCCAGCGCGGCGTGCGCGAGCTGATCGCGATCCAGGAAGAGCTGTTCGCCAAGGCCGGCCGCGCGACGAAGATGGAGTGGACGAAGGCGGAGCCTGACGCGCACCTCGTGTCGCGCGTCAAGGACCTCGCCCAGGGCAAGATGCTCGAGGCGATCAACCACCCCGAGAAGCACACCCGCATCGACGCGATCGAGCAGGTGAAGAAGGCCGCGTCGACCGAGCTGTCGGCGGAGTTCCCCGATGGGTCGAAGGCGGTGCACGAGATGCTCGGCGACCTGGAATACCGCGCGCTGCGCGACCAGGTGCTCGACACGAAGAAGCGTGTCGACGGCCGCGCGCTCGACGAAGTCCGCGCGATCAGCATCGACACCAAGGTGCTGCCGCGGACGCACGGCTCGGCGCTGTTCACCCGCGGCCAGACGCAGGCGCTCGTCGTCGCGACGTTAGGCACGGCGAACGACGTCCAGCGCCTCGACAGCATCGACGAGGCGGGGGAGACCACCAAGTCGTTCATGCTGCACTACAACTTCCCGCCGTTCTCGACGGGTGAAGTCCGCCCGATGCGCGGCACCAGCCGCCGCGAGATCGGACACGGCAACCTCGCCGAGCGCGCGCTGCAGGGCGTGCTCCCCGACTTCGCCGAGTTCCCGTACACGATCCGCATCGTCTCCGACGTGCTGGAGTCGAACGGCTCGTCGTCGATGGCGTCGGTCTGTGGCGGCTCGCTGGCGATGTTCGATGCCGGCGTCCCGCTGCGCGGCGCGGTTGCCGGCGTGGCGATGGGGCTGATCAAGGAGGAGGAGCGCTACGCGATCCTCACCGACATCCTCGGCACCGAAGACCACCTCGGCGACATGGACTTCAAGGTCGCGGGGACGGACCAGGGGATCACCTCGATCCAGATGGACATCAAGATCCAGGGACTGTCACTGGATCTCATGACCGAGGCGCTCGAGCAGGCGCGCCGCGGCCGGCTGCACATCCTCGGCGAGATGAAGAAGGCGCTCGCCGAGCCGCGCGCGGAGCTGTCGCCATACGCGCCGCGCATCGTGACGATGACGATCAACCCCGAGAAGATCGGTGACCTGATCGGACCGAAGGGGAAGACGATCCGCGGCATCCAGGAAGAGACTGGCGCCGAGATCACCGTCGACGACACGGGCACCGTCACGATCGCCGCCGTCGGCGGCGAGGCGATGGAGCGCGCGCGCCAGATGGTCGCGGCGATCACCGCCGAGCCGGAGATCGGCACGGTGTACGAGGGCACGGTGAAGAGCACCACCGCGTTCGGTGCCTTCGTCGAGATCATGCCCGGCACCGAGGGACTGGTGCACATCTCCGAGCTGCAGCACGGCCGCACCGAGAAGACCGAGGACGTCGTGAAGCGCGGCGACCGGGTGAAGGTGAAGCTGGTCGATCGCGACGAGCGTGGCCGCATCCGCCTCTCGATGAAGGCGCTGGTGCCGCGTCCGGAAGGGATGCCCGAGGAGACCGAGCGTCCGCGTGGCGAGCGTCCTCCGCGCAGCGATCGTGGCGACCGCGGAGACCGGGGCGGTCGTCCGCCGCGTGAAGCGGCGAATGGCGCCGAGGGTAGCGGCGAGCGCGCGATGGCGGCGGAAGGCGGCCCGGCCGAGGGTGAGGCCGAGGGCGGCGAGTCGTCCGGCAGCGAGCGTCGTCCGCCGCGTCGCGGCGGCGGCAGGGGCCGGCCGCGGGAGTGAGCACGGTAGTCGACGGTGCGGCGGACCTTCGCCGCACCGTCCTCGATAACGGCCTGACCGTACTCTCGGAGCGAATGCCGGGG
>DASSZC010000269.1:0-5045 GCA_035702925.1 Gemmatimonadaceae bacterium
CGCATCGCCGCGCCGACGGTCGCCAGCGTCGCGCAGACGTCCTCCTTCTCATGCCAGTCGAGCACCGCGTGCGTTGCGGCGAGGCCGACGCTCTCACCGCCGAGCGTCGACGAGATCCACGTACGGCGCGCGGCGTCCATCACGTCGGCGCGGCCGACGACCGCGGCGATCGGGAAGCCGTTCGCCATCGCCTTCCCGAACGCCGCGAGATCCGGCTCGACGCCGGACAGCTCGCCGTAGCCACCGGGCTTGAGCCGGAACCCGGTCTTCATCTCGTCGAAGATGAGCACCGCGCCCGCGCTCGTCGCCAATGCGCGGGCACGAGCGATCCACTCCAGCGACGGCAGCCGCTCGACCACCGGCTCGATCGCGATCGCGGCGAGCGACTGCCCGGCCTCGCTGACCGCGCGCTCGAGCGCGGCGACGTCGTCGAAGGGAACGCGAACGACGTCGGCGCGGGCGCCACGCGGGACGCCGGCGACGCCGTCGCCGCACGCCCAGTCGTGCCAGCCGAAGTAGCCGGCGGCGATCACCCGGTCGCGCGCTGTGTACGTCCGGGCGATGCGCACCGCCGCGCTCATCGCCTCGGCGCCGCTCTTCATGAAGCGCACCTGCTCCGCACAGGGAATGAAGTCGCAGAGCCGCTCGGCGACCGAGACCTCCAGCACGTTAGGCATCCCGCCGACGTTGCCGAGCGCGACGGCCTGCGAGACCACCCCGCTCACGTGCGAGTCGGCGTAGCCGATGGCGACCGCGCCTAACGCCATCGTGCAGTCGACGACCTCGAGCTCGGACTCGCCGTCGACGAGCCAGAGCGAGCAGCCGCGGGCGCGCGAGTAGTGCGTCGGCGCGCCCTCGTCGAGCGGCCCGTCGCCGTAGATCGCCTCCGGCCGCTTGCTTCCCGTCGAGCTGCCGCCCGGGATGACCACCGCGGCGCGCGCACCCCACGGCTCGTGCTCGCCCGGCGCCTCCGGCTCTCCCTCGGGAAAGCCGTCGTCGCCACTCTCCTCGGACTCCTCGCTCGCCGGCGCCGCCGGGGCGGTGCTCTCGTCGCCGCGCGAGCGGCGGAATTTGTCCCAGATCATCGGGGGAAGGATCCGTGCGCGGAGGCGCGCGTCAAGGTTCGTTGGGAAACTCGGCCGGCACTTCAGCCGCGGGAGCGGCGGCGCTTCCCTGCTTCGGGGTCGGCTTGCGCGGCGGGACGGGCACCCCGGCGCGCTCGAGGAACCGCACCACCTCGATCGCGATCGCCCGCATGAGGAGGATCTCGCGCGCGTCGGGAGCGGCGCGGTAGGTCAGCGAGCGCATCGAGCGGATGATGTACTCGGGGAACCGCGTCTTGAAGAACTCGATCGACGAGAGCGCCCGCTCGGCGTCGGCGAAGAACATCTCGTACTCGTGCTGGCGCGAGGGGGGCGCGTCCTTGCGCGGGGGACGCAGGGCGCGCGTTGCATCGGCCGCGGCGAGGTGCAGCTCGTAGAGCCCGACGAGGGCGGCCTGCGCGAGGTTGAGCGAGGCGTGCTCGGTGGTCGGGATCGTGACGAGCAGGTGTGCCTGGTCGAGCGCATCGTTCGGCAGCCCCGAATCCTCGCGCCCGAAGAGAAGCGCGACCGGTCCCTCCGCCGCATAAGTCAGGAGCTCGGTCGCTGCCTCGCGCGGCGCCATGATCTTTCGCTTGGCCGCCCGCCGGCGCGCCGTGAACCCGGCGACGCGGACGCAATCGGCGAGCGCTTCCTCGAGGGTATCGAAGCGCTCGATCTGCTCGATGATGTCGAAGGTGTCGTGGGCGATCCCCTCGAGGCGGTACGGATCGTACTCGCACGGATTGACGAGCCGCAGCTTGCTCGCCCCCATGTTCTTCATCGCGCGCACCGTGGCCGCGATGTTGATCGGGTTCTGGGGCTCGAACATCACGACGCGGACGGCGTCGAGCGAGGTCTCGGTCATCGGTCGATCACGATCGGAATGAGCTTCGAAGGGTCGTCGCGGTCACCGCGCAGGTAGACCCACTCCCCCTCGGCGCCGCCGAGAACGAGCTGCCCGCGCCGCCGCTCGCGCCCGGGGGCGATCTCGTTTATCGTCACCCCGAGCGCGATGAAATATGGCGAGGCGTCGCCAAGCGCGCCGAGCGGAATGGCGATCCGGGCGACCCAGTGCTCGGCGTCGACGGTGGTCTCGATCCGCCGTGGGATCGTCTCCCGCGTCAGGGCGCGGACGCGCGGCGCCTGGTCAGCGCCGGGGCGGACGAGCCAGCGGTGGAGGATCCCGCGAGCGTCGCGCAGCGACAGCTGCAGCCCGGTCGCGTTGACGTCGGGCTGCTCGTTGTCCATCTCGTTGACCGCCTCGTCGCTGATCACGACGGACGGCCCGGTGCGCGCGGTGACCGTGACGCGCAGCTCACCACGCTCGGTGGCGACGACGACCTCCGCGGTCGGCGATCCGGCTTCGGTCCAGCTCTCCTCGGAGCGCCGGTAGTCACGCTCGCCGAGGGAGAAGGAGAGCGCGCGGTGCGGATCGACGGCGAGGGTGGTCTCGGGGCCGGCGGCGACGGTGGTGACCTCCGCGGCTTCGGCGTCGCCCTCATCGCGCTCGACGACAGTGGGACGGGCGATCGCGCCGCCGAGATCGATCGAGCTCGTCGCGTTCGCCGCGCGAAGGGCGATGCGCCAGCTCGCGTCTCCCCCGGCGTGCTCGTGAACGCTGCCGTCGGCGTGTTCGACGACGAGCGACGCATCGCGGATCGCGAGCGAGGCGATCGTGCGACGAGGCGCGCTCACGGTCGTAAATGCGCCGCGCGGGGCGCTGCACTCGAGCATCGCGAACCGCCGGGTGTCGGTGGGATGCGATGGGGGCGCGGGGGCGGTCACGCGCCAGAGCCGGGTGCCTGACGGTGCGGAGAGCCAGACGTCGGCCATGGCGCCGGTCCCGGGTTCCGTCGCGACGGCACGCAGCGGCCACTCGCCAGGGGTCGCGACCTCCGCCTCGGTGACGAAGTCGAAGCCGTCCTCGAGCCCGCCGGCGCCGCCTAACGGTTCCGATCGCCAGGCGAGGCCCTCGACCGCGAGGTCGAGATGAATCGGGAGCGCGATCACGTGCCGCCCCGCGGTGTTCCACGACAGCTCGTCGATGGTGTAGTCCGTCATCGTCACGAGCCGCCGCTCGGCGACGACGTCGTCTGCCAGCAGCGCGCGGGCGGCGACCCAGCCGGCGGCACCGCGCTCGTCGAAGGCGAGGAGGATCCCGGCGAGCCGCGGCTGCGAGGCGCGGTCGACCAGGGGCGCCGAGTGGGCGAGGGTGCTGCGGTACCAGTGCAGCGAACGGTCGACGTAGGAGCCGGTGCCGGGATCGTCGAGCCAGCGGTTCGCGCCGTCGCAGACGATCACGTTCAGGCGGTCGGGATGCCCGTGGCCACCACCGGTCTCGCCATAATCCAGCGCCGCGAACATCCGGCCTTCATCGCGGCGGAAGACGGCAAGTCCCTGGCTGCGGAGCAGCACCGAGCGCGGTGCCGCACCCTCGAGCGGAGGGAGGGATTCGCGTGCATGGAGCAGCGATCGCCACCCGAGGTCGGCGCGGGTGAGGGCGCTCTCCGGCGAGTGGCGCTCGGCCTCGGCCGAGGAGCGCGAGCGTCCGCTGTCGCGCCGCGGCGGGCCCGGCTCGTACAGCCTGCCTAACGCGGCGCGGAGCTCCGAGTCGTCGCCGCGGCGGGCGAGGCCGAGCTCGCAGAGCTCGGCGAAGCGCCACTGCCGCAGCGAGATCGCGTACTGGGAGTCGCGCCGGGCGAGCATCGTCAGGTCGGGGAGCGCGGTGCGGAAGGGGAGCGCGAAGCCGCGGTCGAACCGCGTGCGCAGCGTCTCACCGAGCGCGATCCCCGCCCGCTCGGCCATCGACACGCCGTACCAGAGCCCGCGGTGGGCGAACACGTGATAGTTCTCCCCCTCGTACCAGCTGCCATCAGGGAGGAGCGCGGTGTCGAGGAGGAAGCGCAGCCCGTGCCCACTCGTCGCGATGCGCTCCGCTCGTGCGTTGTCACCGAGGAGCAACGCCGAAGCGAGGAGCGCGGCGACGTTCCATGCCTGGCGATTCGAGGTGCCCTCGTCGTAGCTGGCGATGAGGGCGGCCGCGGGTGCGACGATGCGGTCGCGAGCGGCGCCGAGGACTCCATCGCGAACACCAGCCAGCTCGAGAACGTCGATCGCGACGCAGAGCTGGAGGAGCCAGATCGATTCGAGGTAGGTGCTGAAGAACACCCGCGACGGCCCGAGCACGTTGTCGCGATTCGGGTACTCGAGGTAGCGCTCCGAGTAGTCGCGAAGGAGGGAGAGCGCGAGCTGCCGATGGCGTCCATCACCGCGGAGGGCGTAGAGCACCGCGGCATGCACGCTACGCTCCGCGATCCAGAGCTGGTGCCACATCAGCCAGTAGCGATAGTGCGCCTCGTCGCTGAACACGGTCCCGCAGCGCGGGCAGAGGTGCGCATCGGGAGACCAGGGGTCGTACTCGAGTGCGGTTCCATCGGTGGGGCAGCGGCCGCCGGCCCGCGACAGTCGCGCCTTGTCGCGCGGAATCTCCGGGGTGACGACGAGAAGCCGTTCGAGATCCGCGGTGAGCGAGTCGGCGAGGGGTGCGAGCGACCCGTTGGCGATGCGCTTTCGCTCGGCGACCTCCGTGGGGGTGACGAGGAGGGTCATCGGCGAGGCTCGCCGTCGGTCGTCCAGCGGGCCACCGTCGGCAGCTCGCCGCGCAGGTCCATCGTCACGTTGCCGAGCCGGCGAGCGACCCCCTGGATGCCACGCGAGTGGTAGATCCACGCGGCGGGAGTCTCGCGATCGAGCTCGCGCTGCACCTCGCCCCACGCCGCGTGCAGCGCGGCCGCGCTCTTGGCGCCGCGCACGGAGCGGAAGAGCGAGTCGATGCGCGCGGTGTGAAAGTCCGCGTAGTCGAGGGCACCGCCGCGCAACGAGCCATCGTACATGGCGACGATGTGTGAGAGCGCGAGGTCGCCGGGGATGCCGGTGAGCAGCATGTCGTAGCTATGAGGGATG
>DASSZC010000363.1:0-2763 GCA_035702925.1 Gemmatimonadaceae bacterium
CGAGGAAGTGCGTCGCGACGAAGCGAACCTCGGCGGATGGCGCAGCAAGGAGCGTCACGGCGGGCGCGATCGCGGCGTCCACGTCGTCGAAGGCGATGCTCCAGAGCGCGAGGTACACCGTTTCCGCATCGGCGTCATGCAGCGCCGCCTCGCGAGCGGTGGGATCGTCGAGGAAGCGGAGCACACGCTCGATGAGCAGTCCGGTCTTGACTGCGCTGGAGCCATCCCAGAGAAAGCCGAACCAGGTGTCCGCTGCGCGCACGACGGAAGAAAAGCGCGCGAGGTCGTGGTCGAGAATCAACCGCAGCATGCGGCGGAACGCCTGTGGATGGGCTTCGTCCACACTCTCGAGCACCGCCTGGCGCAGCCCTTCCTGGCGCTGCGCGGAGAGCAGGAGCCGTTCGACGAGCTCCCACCCGTCGGCGCGGCCACAGCTCATCAGCGCCTGCGTGACGTGCCGTCCCATCGGGGCACTTCCCGCCTCGCCGCGAGCGGTGGCGGCGAGGATATCGAACACCTCGCCGGAATGCGCGTCGCCGGCGTCGATCGCACCCGCGAGTAGCCAGCCGATGTCCGCAGCCCCCGACCACCCCGCGAGATGTGCCGAGTGTTCGGCGATCCAGCGGATGTCGGCGTCGTACTCGCCGACGAGGAGTGTGGTGTTCAGCAGCCATCGCCCGCGCACGTCGGCGAGCGTGGCCGGCGACTGCGGACACCGGAAGGGTTTGCGAGTAACCCCGTCCTGGTAGGGGCGCCTGACCATCACCTCGCACGCGACCTCGGCGCTGCGCGCGACGTGCGGGAGGAGCGTGGAGATCGCGTGCCGCCAATCTGCGGGCCCATAGTCCTTGAAGTGCGTCCCGATCTCGCCGCGCTTCTGCGCGACGACGCTCGGCCGGCTGTACGCGGGCGCCGCGAAGGCGGCGTTCACCAGCGCGCGCACGGGTAGCGGGAGCCCGCGCCCGGTGAGCATCGAGAACGTCTGCTTCAGCCCACCAAGTCGCCGTACCACCGAGCCTTCGTCGCGCCTCGCCGCGAGGGCCGCCTTCACCGCGTCCTGATCCATTGCTCAGGCTCCCGCCAGAAAGGTGAGTCGGAGGAAGACCAGCTTGCTCTCCGGCGTCAGGAACACCTCACGATCCAGCTCGCGCTGCTCGACGCCGTCGAGGATTACGAGATAGATCCCGTCCTCGAAACCCTGCAACGCCGAGCCGACGGCCTGCTCCACGTCCACCGCTCCGGTTGCGGGTCGGCCGCCAGAGTCGATCCTTCCGCGCGCCGCGCCCTCGGCGATCTCGCGCTCGGAGAGCACGCGCACGAGTCGGCGGGCGCGCTCGCGCTTGTCGAAGGCTGCGACCTCGGCGCGCACCACGCGGGCGATGAGGGCGCGCAAGGTGAGTCCGCCGCCATCGCCGTCACCGCCGACGGGGGGATCGGGTATGGCCCACCCATCCAGGGGCCGAGCCTTCCGGCCAAGAGTTCGCGTCTCGATGTACATGTGCCGATCGGTGGGGCCATTGCGCTGCTTGTCAGTCGCGCGAGATCGCGAGGCTGACCGTGCATGACGGATCGGGCACCGGGGTCGTCACTCGGTCGCGAGACTCCCCGGCGACGCATGTCGTCGAGCATTTCGCGTTCAGGACCGGGCTGCGGGGACATCGCGCGCGAAGGCGCGCGTCATTCGTTCTCAGCCGGCGATCCTGGCGCTGCTGGTGTCACCGTCGTCCCCGCGCTCGTCCTCGTCGGGGCGAGGGGGCGATTCCGCGGCACGCGTTACACCCGGGCCATACGTGAGGGGCCGGGTCGTGCGCAGGCGGAGGACGATGTTCACCAGCCCGACGAAGAACAGCGCCCACTTGGCGAGTACTTCCGGCACGGTGATCCCGACCTGGTGCGCGAGGTCGAGCGTGTCGCCGACGAGCATGCCGCCCGCGGCGAGCACCGTCATCGCGTTCAGCCAGAGCATGCGGCTGCGGAGGACCGGCTTCGGCGTCGCCAGCGCGAGACGCTTCTTCGGCCGAGCGATCCGCCCCTCCCGACCTGGGGGCGGGGTCGAGATCCATCCGCCGTCGGACGCGGCATCGGCGGACGCGAAACCGTCAGGCGCCGTACCGTTAGGCAGCTGCTGCGCCTTCGGTGGAGCGGAGGATGTCAGCTCTTCGGTGGCCCCGAACAGCGCCGCTTCTTCCGCGGCGACGCGGTCCGCGCCGCGGCGGTCGTAGACGACCCCGCCTCCCCGCTCGACGTCGGCGTGCAGCTGGTGGCGCACCATGCCGCGGAAGCGCTCCCAGTCCCAGCCGAAGGGATCCGTCTTCCGCCCCGGCGCGATCGCCTCGTGTCCCACCACGTCGTCCAGCGCCAACCCCTGCCGGCAATAGTGCGCCACGATCGCCGCCACCCGGCTGTACTGCGCCGCCGTGTACGGCTCCCCATCGTTCCGGTTCGCGATCTCGATCCCCAGCGTGATCGAGTTCACGTCGGTCGTCCCCCGCCACCACGCGTCCCCGGCATGCCACGCCCGCTGCCGGTCGCCGACGAGGCGCGTCACCCGCCCGGCGCGGCTCACCATCAGGTGGCAGCTCACCCGGCTCGCCGGCGAGCGGAGCCAGGCGAGGGCGAGCGCCTCGTTGCCGTCGTCGGCGGTCGCGTGGAGGACGATCCCCTGGATCCGCGGCACGTGGCGGGCGCCATGGTTCGGGCTCGGCGCCACCCGGTCGCCGGTGTAAGGCCTCAGCTGCAGCAGCGTGATCACGCGTCCCTCCT
>DASSZC010000139.1:0-3488 GCA_035702925.1 Gemmatimonadaceae bacterium
GGACAGCGCGCGCGCGCGCCACGGCCGCCGGCGGGCTCCGGTGCGCGGAGGGAAGGGAGCGCCCGCGAGTCAGGGTGCAGCGACCATCGGACGAAGTCCGGGGAGCAAACCCTGGCTCGCGTGTGCGACCGTTATGCGGAACGCACCGGAGCCGCCGTTCCTGCCTAACGCGTGGCCGCTGGCGGAACCGCGGGGTGGTCGAGCTGGTCGATGGTCGCGGTCGAGGGACCGCGCGATTGGCGGAGGCGGAGGGACACGCGCTGGGACTCGGCGAGGACGCGGAGGATGTTGCCGCTCGCGAGCTTGGCGAGGTCGGCGTCCGACCAGCCGCGATGGGCGAGCTCGGCGAAGAGCGTCGGGTACTTCGACACGTCCTCGAGGCCGACCACGTTGTCGGTGATCCCGTCGAAGTCACCGCCGATCCCGACGTGGTCGACGCCCGCGATATCGCGAATGTGCTCGATGTGATCGGCGACGTCGCCGACGGTCGCGGGCGGGGCAGGGTGTGATTCCCGCCATGCGCCGATCTCGGCGCGGGCGGCGGCGCTGTCGCCGCGGGTCTCGGCGGGATGACGCTGGCGCGCCGCGGCGGCGAAGGCGTCGAGTGAATCACCGTACGCCTTCACGGCGCCCGACACGAACGAGGTGACGAAGGGAACCATCACGATCCCGCCGTTCTTCGGGAGGCGGGCGAGGATCGAGTCGGGGACGTTGCGGCGGTGATCGACGAGGGCGCGAGCGCCGGAATGGGAAAAGATCACCGGCGCCTCGGTCGTGCTCAGCGCGTCGCTCATCGTGCCGGGGGAGACGTGCGACAGGTCGACGAGCATGCCGAGTCGATTCATCTCGCGGACGACTTCCTTCCCGAAGGGGGTGAGCCCGCCATGCTTCGCGCTGTCGAGCGCCGCGTCGGCCCAGTCGAGGGTGACGTTGTGGGTCAGCGTCATGTAGCGCACGCCGCGGTCGTAGTACTCGCGGAGGAGGGCGAGCGAGTTCTCGATCGCATGCCCGCCCTCGAGCCCGAGCAGCGAGCCGATCGTCCCGCGGCGGAAGCTGGCACGCACCGCCTTCGCGTCGAGCGCCCACTGCAGCTCGGGATAGCTCGCGATCACCCGGCGGGCGATGTCGATCTGCTCGAGCTGGACCCGGGCGTAGCCGGGGGTGCTGCTCACCTTGCCGTTAGGCGCGTAGGTCGCGTCGTCGGGCTCTCCCGGGATGTAGACCGACCAGAACTGCGCGCCGACATGCCCCGCCTTGAGGCGCGGCAGGTCGGTCATGCCGGGGGTCTTCTTCCGCAGGTCGTAGGCGGCGACGTCACCGGGGTGGGTCTTGTCCTCGCGGATGCGCCAGGGGAGGTCGTTATGGCCGTCGAACACCGGATGCGCGGCGAGGACGCGGAGGGCGCGGGCGCGATCGGCAGGGGTTGCCTGTGCGGTGAGGGGCGCGGGAGAGGCCAGCGCCAAAGCGAGAACCAGGAAGAATGTGCGCATAGGGGGATATCGGGAGGCAACGAGGTGCTGAAAGATACGAACTGACGATGGCAATGGCGACGGCGATGCACGGGGTTTTCGAGACGGCGATGCACAGTGGGCGAAACAGCGATGCACGTGCAGCGCGAGTATGAGGTGCACGGTGCACGATGAACGACAGGGGATGAACGAACCGGCATGACGAGGAAACACCGCCCCGCCGCCTCTCGTGTACCGTGCATCTTCGCCGTTTCGCGCCCCGTGCAGCTCGTACTCGCGCTTTCCGTGCATCGCTACTTCGAAGAACCTGTGCATCGCCGTATCGAAAACCCCGTGCATCGCCGTATCGGATCCCGTCGTCGCCACTCTCGCGCGGCCGCCCTCCCGTCGCCATCTTGTCGCCCCATGCGCATCACCCGCAACCTGACCTTCCAGGTTCTCGTCGCCGTCGCCCTCGCCGTGCTGCTCGGCGCGTTCTATCCCGCCGCCGGGGTGGCGATGAAGCCGCTCGGCGACGTCTTCATCAACCTGGTGAAGATGATCATCGCCCCGATCATCTTCCTGACGATCGTGCTCGGCATCGCGAGCATGCACGACATCCGGAAGGTCGGGCGCGTCGGCGGGAAGGCGTTCATCTACTTCGAGGTCGTGACGACGATCGCGCTGGCGATCGGGCTCCTCGTCGCCAACGTCACGAAGCCCGGCGCCGGCATCGACGTCTCGTCGCTCGCCGGCGGCGACATCTCGCAGTACACGACGGCGGCGAAGCAGCTCAACTTCGTCGACTTCGTCACCCGCATCGTCCCGAGCAGCATCATCGGCGCCTTCGCCAACGGGGACATCCTCCAGATCGTCTTCTTCTCCCTCCTCTTCGGCGTCGCGCTCTCCGGGCTCGGTGAGTCCGGACGGCCGGTGACCGCCGGACTCGAGAAGCTCTCGCAGGTGTTCTTCCGGATCACGGCGATCGTCATGCGTGTCGCGCCGTTAGGCGCGTTCGGCGCGATGGCCTACACCATCGGGAAGTTCGGGGTCCGCGCCCTGCTCCCCCTCGCCCACCTCATGGGCGGCGTCTACCTGACGATGGCGCTGTTCATCTTCGTCGGGTTGAACCTGATCGCGCGCATCTCGGGGTTCAGCCTCTGGGAGCTGCTCAAGTACATCCGCGCCGAGATCCTCATCGTGCTCGGGACGTCGAGCTCCGAGGCGGCGCTGCCGAGCATGCTCGAACGGATGACGGCGTACGGGTGCGACCGCAGCGTCGTCGGCCTCGTCATCCCGGCCGGTTATTCCTTCAACCTCGACGGGACGTCGATCTACCTCTCGATGGCGACGATCTTCATCGCCCAGGCGTTCGGCATCAACCTCTCCTTCGCGCAGCAGCTGTCGGTGATGGCGGTGCTGATCGTGACGTCGAAGGGGGCAGCCGGCGTCACGGGCTCGGGTTTCATCGTGCTCGCCAGCACGCTCTCGGCGATGCACACGGTGCCCGTCGAGGGGATCGCCCTCGTGCTCGGCGTCGACCGGTTCATGAGCGAGGCGCGGGCGATCACGAACCTGATCGGGAACGCGGTGGCGACGGTCGTCATCGCGCGCAGCGAAGGCGCCTTCGATCCGGTGCGCCACGCCGACGCGATGGCCGGACGGCTGCCCGACGACCTAGTGGTCGCCGGCGCCTGACGGCGGCTCGCGGCGCGCCACGCGCCCGACCACGCCGAGCGGGGGAACGCCGACGAAGGCGAGCTTGTCCGGATTGAGCACGCGGTACGCGCGGTGGATTCGCTCGCCATCAGTGGCGAACGCGGTGACCGCGAAGACGCGCTCGAACACGAGGGTGAGGATGCAGGGTTCGCCGTTCAGCGTGGCGATGCGATGCGCGGTGACGCCGTGCCACTTGCGTTCGAGTCCAGTGAGCAGCCGGGTGATCGGGTCGGCGCCGATGATGATGCGGCGCGCGGCGGGCGACTTTCCGCCGCCGTCGCTGACGAACGACGCGCTCGAATCGAAGAGCGCGAGCAGCGC
>DASSZC010000450.1:0-4907 GCA_035702925.1 Gemmatimonadaceae bacterium
GCGATCGGCGATCGTCTCGCCGTTCTCGAGATAGCGCTCGACGATCACGGGATGGACGTACGACTTGCGGCAGATTGTCGGCGTGTTCCCGAGCTCGGCGGCGACGAGACGCATCACGGTGTTGACGTTGCGCTTCGCCTCGGTGATGGTGCGCGCGGCGCCGATCTCGGCGAAGACCGGTGCCGCGCGCAGCGTCCCCCCCCAGGTGCGAAAGTCCTTCGCGGTGTAGGGAAAGCCGAGGGAGTCGCGCAGGTATTCGTTGAGCGTCCGCGCATCGAGGTCCCGCCATTCACCATTCTCGTTGTACCGAAAGAGCCGGGTGCCCGGCGCCTCGAGAAGCATGCGCACGAATCGAGCGATCACCGGATCGACAACGGTTTGGCGCTGCTTCACGCCGCTCTTGCCGCGAAAGGCGAAGGTTGCGGTGTGCCCATCGATGGTGACGTGCGACTTGCGGAGCGTGGTGATCCCGAAGGAGCGATTCTCCTTCGCATAGCGATCGCTCCCCGGCCGAAAGCAGCGCTCGGCGATCAGCCGGAGGACGCCGGCGGCGACGCGCTCGAGCGATGGCTCGCGCTTGCGCTCGTGGGCGGCGAGCACCCGGCGGATGCGCGGCAGATCGCGTCCGAGCTGCCGGACCCGATAGTACTTCCGCAGCTCGCCGCGCCTGGTGGCGGTCTCGTGGTAGCGGTACTGCTTTCGCCCGCGCGCATCGAACCCCCAAGCCTGAATCGAGTTGCGCGGGCTCGCCGCGAGGTGGACGTCGGTCCACGCCGGCGGCACCGCGAGGGAGCGAATGCGCTCGAGGGTCTTCGCGTCGCGGACACGCGTACCGCTCTCCGTCTCGTAATGGAACCCGCGCGCGGGAGTGCCCTTCCTCAGGATCCAGCGTTCTCGTGTCGACGTTGCCATGGCGGGCGCGAGCGGGGCAAAAAGCAGTCCGGGGCGTTACATTCCGCCTCTCGCATTGAGTCCGAGTCCTTCCCTCCAGCGAGCCCTCTCCCCCGATGAGCGCTGCCGACGCCCAGTCCACGCCGGTCACGTACGAAGTGGCCGATCGCATCGCGACGATCACCGTATCGCGCCCCGACAAGCTCAATGCGCTCGATAAGGCGACGATCACCGCCCTCGGCGCGGCGATCGATCGCGCGTGCGCGGCGCATGACGTCGGCGGGGTGATCCTCACCGGTGCGGGACGCGCGTTCGTCGCCGGGGCCGACATCTCGCAGTTCCCGACGCTCACCGAGCGTCAGGCACGCGAGTTCGCGCTCCACGGGCAGACGGTGTTCCGCCGCTTCGAGACTTCGACGAAGCCGGTGATCGCGGCGATCAATGGCTTCGCCCTCGGCGGCGGCTGCGAGCTGGCGCTCGCCTGCCACGTGCGCATCGCGTCGGACGCGGCGAAGATGGGGCAGCCGGAGGTGAAGCTTGGAATCATCCCCGGGTACGGGGGGACGCAGCGACTCCCGCGACTGGTCGGCAGGGGACGCGCGCTCCAGCTCATCCTCACCGGCGAGACGATCGATGCACAGGAGGCGCTACGCATCGGTCTGGTCAACGCGGTCGTTCCCGGCGCCGAGCTGATGGCCGCCGCGCGGAAGATGATGGGCGCGATGCTGGCGAACGGCCCGATCGCGCTCGCGCTGGCGATCGAGACGATCGACAAGGGGCTCGACCTGCCGATCGAGGAAGCCATCGCGCTCGAGGCGGACAACTTCGGGCGTTGCGCACGCACGGAGGACATGCGCGAAGGCGCAACCGCGTTCCTGGCGAAGCGCGCGCCGAACTTCACCGGCCGGTAGCATCACGATGCGGCTCGCGCGGCTGTCCGTGCGCGACTTTCGCAACCTCGAGCGCGTCGAGCTCGAGCTGCCGCCCGAGGGGATGGTCGTCGTCGGCGAGAACGGCCACGGCAAGACCAACCTCCTCGAGGCCGCGTACTACCTGCAGCTGCTGCGCTCGGCCCGCGGCGCGCGCGACATGGATCTCGTCCGCTTCGGCGCGCCTGCGTTCCACGTCGCCGCCGCGACGATCGGGGCGAGGGGTGGCCATGGCATCGGCGTCGGCTTCGAGCGGGCGACGAAGCGCAAGCGCGTCACCGTCGACGGCGCCGAGCCGCCGCGACTCTCCGACGCGTTAGGCGCGCTGCCGGCGGTGCTCTGCTCGCCGCGCGACGCGGCGCTCATCGCCGGTTCACCGAGCGAGCGACGGCGCTACCTCGACGTCACCCTCGCGCTGACGTCGCGGCCGTACCTCGCCGCGCTGCAGTCGTATCGCGGTGCGCTCGCCCGCCGCAACGCCGCGCTCCGCGAGGGGGCGCGCGCGGCGCGCGACGAGGGACGCGTCGCGGTCTGGGAGCCGGCGCTGGCCGAGCATGGGGCGAAGATCTGGAAGGCGCGGGTGGCGTGGGTCGCCCGGCACGAGGCGCGGTTCGCGTCGGTGTGCGAGGCGATCGGCGAGCGCGGGACGGCGACGATGCGCTACCAGACATCGCTCGACGCCGACGAGAGCGATGTCGCCGGCGCGCTCGCCCGCGCCCTCGAGGCGAAGCGTGCGCTCGACCTCAAGCGCGGGCTGACGCATTCGGGGCCGCACCGCGACGATCTCGAGCTCACTCTCGACGGGCGCGACCTGCGCACCTTCGGCTCGGCGGGACAGCACCGAACGGCGGCGATCGCGCTTCGTGTGCTCGAGCAGGAGACGCTGCGCGACGAGCGCGATGCCGCTCCCCTGCTCCTCCTCGATGATCCGTTCGCCGAGCTCGATGCCCGCCGCTCGGCGCGCATCCTCGAGCTGTTCGCCGGCGAGGGCGCGGCGCAGACGATCCTCGCCGTGCCGCGCGAAGCGGACATCCCCCCCGGGCTGACGCGGCTGGCGCGCTGGCGCGTGCAGCATGGCGCGCTCTCGCCATGGACGCGGGCCGGTGCGGCATGACGCGGCGCGATCGGCGGAAGCCGGATGAGAAACAGCACAAGACCGCGTCGATCGGGGAGGCGTTGACGAGCTTCCTCGCGAAGAGCGGGCTCGCCCCGCGCGTCGAGCAGGCCGCGGTCGTCCCCGAGTGGGAATCGCTCGTCGGTCCGCAGATCGCGCGGGTGACGCAGCCGCTCTCGGTCACGCAGGATGGGCTGCTCTTCGTCGCGGTGACGACGCACGGCTGGATGGCCGAGCTGTCGATGCTCGAGCCCGAGCTGCTGCGGAAGCTGAACACCAAGCCGGACCGGAAGCCGGTGACGCGGATCCGCTGGATGCTGCAGCGCGGCTGAGGGCGCGGTTGCGCGGAGCGGGGCGGCGATATATCTTAGTACTGAGATGACTACACGGCCTGCCCCGAAGCGCTCCGGCGCGGCTGCCCCACGCGCGGCGAAAGCCGCGGCGAATGCGGCCGTCGATGCGCGCTATGCCGATGACCTGAAGCTGTGGGTGGTCCTCGCCCGTGCGCACGCCGCGGTCGAGCGGCATGTCAGCCGCGACATCGCCGAGCACGGGCTGTCGATCGCCGAGTTCGGGATCCTCGAGCTGCTGTACCACAAGGGGCCGCAGCTGCTCGGGGACATCCAGCGGCGGATCCTGGTGTCGAGCGGCGGGATCACCTTCCTCGTCGACCGGCTCGAGGCGAAGGGGCTCGTCGCGCGGGAGGCATGTCCGGACGACCGGCGCGCGCGTTTTGCAGTACTGACGCCGGCCGGGCGCACCATGATGAAGCGGATCTTCCCGCGGCACGCGGCGGCGGTGTCGCGCGCGCTGTCCGGGTTGACGCGCGACGAGCGTCAGGCAGCCACGCGGCTGCTGCGGACCCTCGGGCTCGCCGCCGCCGGGGAATCGTCGCCGGGAACCGATTGACAGCAACGGGCATTATATCTCAGTACAGAGATTCTTATCGGCGAGCCAGGCAGCCGGCTCGCCCCTCACGATCCACCATTCGAGCAGAGGCAGGATAATGACCACGAGCGCAACGCCGACCGCGACCACCACGACCTGGAACATCGAGCCGAACCATTCGCTCGTCGAGTTCTCGGCCAAGCACATGATGATCACGACAGTGAAGGGTCGCTTCCGCGATGTCGGCGGGACGATCGTCATCGACGAGGCCAACCCGGCGCGCTCGCAGGTCGAGGTCTCGATGGCCGCGGCGACGATCGACACCGGCGTCGCCCAGCGCGACCAGCACCTCGTGTCGGCCGACTTCCTCGACGCCGAGAACCACAAGGCGATCACCTTCAAGAGCAAGCGGATCGACGGCGCGCGCGCCGAGACGGGCGAGGAGTTCACCGTCGTCGGCGACCTCACCATCCGCGGGACGACGCGCGAGGTGACGCTGAAGACGAGCTACGAGGGGCGGGGGAAGGATCCGTGGGGGGGCGAGCGGATCAGCTTCGCCGCGACCGGCAAGATCGACCGGCGCGACTTCGGGCTCACCTGGAACCAGGCGCTCGAGGCGGGCGGAATCCTCGTCAGCAACGAGATCAAGATCAGCATCGAGGTCCAGGCGGTCCGCGCCTGACGGAGGAACGATGAGCATCGCGACCATCACCGCGCTTCACCACGTCACCTGCATCGCCGGCGACCCGCAGGAGAACTATGACTTCTATACCGGGGTCCTCGGCATGCGGCTGGTGAAGCGCTCGGTCAACCAGGATGTCCCGGGGACGTACCACTTGTTCTACGCCGACGGCGCCGGGCACGCGGGGACGGACCTGACGTTCTTCCCGTGGCCGGAGATGGCGCCGGCGACGCCCGGTGTCGGATTGGCGAGCGAGGTCGGACTCGCCGTCCCGAGCGGGAGCGTTGGCTACTGGCACGAGCGGTTTGCCGCTTCGGGGGTGGCGGTCGACGAGCCGATCACCCGCTTCGGCGAGAACGTGCTGACCTTCGCCGATCCGCATGGGCTCCGCGTCGCTCTCGTC